>CAXBAZ010000228.1:0-6536 GCA_963973395.1 uncultured Acidimicrobiaceae bacterium | reverse complement strand
TTCCTCCTGACCGACCATCTCACCAGACGTGCGACGAAGTGGCAAACGGCTGCCCGAAATCGAAAGTTTCGGACGTCGCATCGCTATTCTGCGCACGATGGACGACATCGATCGCCGAATCATCGATGAATTGCAGATCGACGCCCGCCGGTCGAACAAGGATCTGGCCGTGGCGTGCGGGGTGTCACCGTCGACGGTGCTGCACCGGATGCGGGCGCTCGAGGCCGGTGGTGTCATCCGCGGCTACCACGCCGACATCGCTCCGGCTGCGCTCGGACGCAACGTCGAGGCGCTCGTGTCGGTTCGGCTGCAGCCCAAGTCGCCCGCCGCGGTCGAGGAGTTCATGGCCGCGATCTGGTCGCTCGACGAGACGATCGCCGTGACCATGCTGACCGGTGCGTACGACGTGCTCGTGCACGTCAGCGTGCGCGACATCAACGCACTGAGCCAGACGGTGCTGACGGCCGTCGCCAACGCACCGAACGTCAGTGACGAACAGACGTCGATCGTCTTCGAACATCGTGCCAAACGCGTACTGGGAGCGCTCCCCTGATCTGCGCCGCGCCCACACCGGGTGCCGACCGTTTCACGGCGCCGTGTTCGCCGTACCCTGACAGGCATGCTCACCGTCATGTACGACAACGACATGCCGACCGCCGACGAACTGGAACAGATCGCCGGTTCGCTCGTGACCGACGGCTGTCTCGGCGCAGAGGATGCCGAAGGCGTTGCCCGGGTGCTGCGCTCGGTGGCAGCCGGGCTCAAGGTCACCCTCCTGGCCGAGCGTGTCTCCGACGAGGGCTTCGACTGATCGATCACCCGTCCGGCGCCGCGGCGCCCTGTGACGAACCGGGCGTCAGACGTAGGTCGAGCCCTTCATCCCGTCGACGTCCTTGCGCATCTCGACGTTGACCAGCGCAGGCTTGCCGGAGGCGAAGGCTCGCTCGATCGCCGGCCGGATCTCGCCCGGCTCGGTGACGTGTTCGCCGTGGCCGCCGAGCGCCTCGACGACCAGGTCGTACCTGGTGTAGGTCAGTTCGGTCGCCACGAGGCGGTCGGCGCCGTAGAGCATGGCCTGCGGTCGCATCATCTGGCCCCATGCCGCATCGTTGCCGACGATGCCGACGATCGGGAGACCGAACCGCACCGCGGTGTCGAACTCGAACCCGTTGAGACCGAACGATCCGTCGCCGTAGATGATCATCACGCGCTGACCGGGGTTGGACAGCTGGGCGGCGATCGCGAAGGGCATGCCGACGCCGAGCGTGCCGAGCGGGCCGGGGTCCATCCATGTGCCGTGATCGGGCACCTTCAACACCTTCGAGGCCTGGGCGACGATGTCACCGCCGTCACCGATCACGATCATCCGGTCGTCGGTCGCGATGTGGTCGGCGATCTCCCGGCACAGCCGCTGCGGGTCGATCGGCACCTCGTCGGAGTCGAGTTGCTCCGCGAGTGCCGCCTCGGCCGCGTCTTCGAGCTCGCGGAGTTCGGCCGAACGGTCACCGAAGTCGAGACCGCCACCGACCGCTTCCAGGAGCGCGTCGAGGTTGGCTCCGACGTTGCCGACGAGACCGACGTCGGCGGAGCGGTTCTGACCGATGAGCGTCTCGTCGAGGTCGAGTTGCACGATCTTCGTGTCGGTCGGGATCGACGCGCCGTACTTCATCCTGAAGTCGAGCGGGGTGCCGGCGAGGATCACCAGATCGGCCGTGCCGAGCGCGTCCCGACGGGACCGGTTGAAGAACTGCGGGTGACTCATCGGCAGTTGGCCGCGTGCCATGCCGTTGGTGAACACCGGTATCCGCGTCGCTTCGGCGAACCGACGGAGCGCCGACCCGCCTTCCGACCACTTCAGCGCGGTGCCCGCCATGATCATCGGTCGCGACGACTGTTGCACCAGCGTCGCGGCGGCGGCGATCGAGTCGTCGTCGGCGGTCGATCGGACGCGGTAGTCGCGGAATCGGGGGAGTGCGATGGTGTCGACGTCGAGCGGGGCGTGGAGGACGTCCATCGGGATCTCGAGGAACGCCGGGCCGGGGATGCCCGACAGAGCGGTGCGGATCGCGAGCTCGATGTATTCGCCGATCCGGCCGGTCTGGTAGCAGGCGTCGGCCCACTTGGTGATCGGCTTCATCAGCGACACGTGGTCCATCTCCTGCAGCGACCCGCGACGGAGGTTGTCGAACGGGCCCTGACCGCCGATCACGAGGATCGGTGAGTTGGCGCGCCAGGCGTTCGCGACGCCGGTGACACCATCGGTGACGCCCGGCCCGGCGGTGAGGATCGCGACGCCCACCTTGCCGGGGTTGAGCCGCGCCCAGGCGTCGGCGGCGTGGGTGGCGGCTTGCTCGTGGCGCACGTCGATCACCCGGATGCCCTCGTCGATGCAGCCGTCGTAGATCCCCATCACGTGCCCGCCGGAGAGCGTGAACACGCACTCGACGCCGGCCGCCTTCAATGTCTTCGCTGTGAGACGTCCACCATGGCTCATGACGACAACCTACGCGCGTCGTGCACCGCACGCATCCGGGGGAGGATGCCAGTCGATACCGGGGTCGCACAGGTTCGAGTCCCTGCTTCGACGCAGGGGCCCGTCGGCGACTCGTCGAATTCACGGAATGACGTCGGTATGTGGTGGGTACGAATGGAACAGGCACGTGGGGCGTCGCCTGCGTCCCAGGCAACGCCACCAGGGAAGGAACCATGCCAGACGTCGCGATCATCACCGAAGCCTGCATCGGCACCAAGGATCGAGCCTGTGTCGACGTGTGTCCGGTTCAATGCATCTACGAGTACAACCCTCGAGACGACCTGCTGTTCTCCGAGGATCAGCCCGACGCCGGCGTCGTCAACACGCACCGACCGAGTGCGGAAGCGATCGGGATCTTCGCCGACACGCTCCTGTACGTGAACGTCGACGAATGCACTGCGTGCACAGCGTGCTACGAGCCCGGTGTCTGTCCCGTCGGGGCGATCTACTCAGCGGACGCAGTGCCCGACGGTTCCGATGCAGCCGGCTACAACGATGACGATCCGCACTCCGGCCACGACCACACGTTCTTCATCGAACACTCACGAGCCGTCTTCGCGACCTGACAACGCTGCGACCGCTCCGCCGGGCCGGTCTCGCCGTATCGAAGCGACCGCAGACGCGCACACCACCCGTTGGATCACACCTCATCACACCTCATCACACCTTGCGGCGGAGCGGCGCCGTCGTTGGACGCCTGTGCGTGGCGCCGCCGTCGAACTGCTGCGCCGCCGTCGACTGCAGCAATTCATCTCTGTGTCGGTGGTGACCGGTTCGGGTACACCTCCGTGCATGGCAGCACCACGTGGACGAGCCGTGATCGCGATCGCCCTGGGTGTGGTGATGGTCGGATCGTGCGGCGACGGTGGGGACTCGACGAGCGGTCCGACGACCACTTCGACCACGTCCAGGCCGGACGGAGACATCACGCTCGTCGACGACTTCGAGAACGGTTCGAACGGTTGGGCGTCCGACATGAGCGACTTCAGCGAAGCGACACGCCCCGACGACTTCCTCTCCGAGACCGGCAGCGCACCCCCGGGCTTCGAGGTGGACGACGGATTCGTTCATCTCGCTGCGACGAACACCTCGGACGACGTGTTCATGTATCTCCGTCGCCTGGTCGGACCCGACGACGGACTCGAGCCGTCCACCGACTACGAGATCGGCTACACGGTCGAGTTCGCGTCCGACGCTCCCACGGGCTGTGCCGGCATCGGCGGCGCGCCGGGCGAGGCGGTCTGGCTGAAGGTCGGCGCCGCCGGCGAGGAACCTGTCCCGGTGAACAACGACGGCGACGTACGCCTCAGCGTCGACAAGGGCAACCAGTCACAGGCTGGACCGGCGGCCGAGATCGCCGGCGATGTCGCCAACGGCATCCCGTGCGAGGAGGCTCTCGACAGCGACCGACCGCCCTACGCCATGGTCGAGCGTTCCGCCAGCGTCGAAGGAACGACCGACGACGACGGGAACCTCTGGCTGTTCGTGGGAACCGACTCGGGGTTCGAAGGACGCACATCGATCTACTACGACCGCATCGAAGTGCATATCGCTCCGCAGGCTTGACGGACGGAGTGCAGCTCTGCGTCGTGGAGGAGCGGCCGCCCTCGATGCGTCACGTCCGATGAAGATGCTCGGGTTCTTCCGCGGCAGCGCTCGGAAGCGCATCGGGTGAGTCGCGAATGTTTGGCGTCGCCGCTGGCGGGTAGGTGCCAATTGACGGCCGAGACCTCGCTGTCGAACGACCGATGACCGAACGATGCGGTCGAGCGTCGATCGACGCTCGACCCGAGGGAGGACACATGACAACCGTCTCGACGAGAACGACCCCGAAGAACAGCTCCAAGGTGCGATCCGACCGGAGGGCTCGAACCTTCATCGGAGCATCGGTGGCCGCGTTGACGGCGTTCGCGCCGGTGGCGGGCGTGGTCGACGCGGCACCGACCACGTTCCTCCAGCAGGAAGGCGGCGACACCGCCGCTGGGACCACGACCGAGCTCGGTGACCGCAACGAGTTGGCTGCGTGGTGGCAGGACCGGTTGAACGAGTGGCTGCAGCTGTCGGGGTCGGACCTGTATCCGATCGCAGTGGATGGTTGGTACGGGCCGAACACCCAGGAAGCGACGATCTCGTTCCAGGAGGCGACCGAAACGGTCGAGGCCGACGGCGTGGTGAACCCGGAGGACCGGGTCGCGCTCCGTGAGGCGATCCAGGAACTGGAGGACGGCGCGGCGCCGGTCGAGTTGGGTGATCGCAACGAGTTGGCCGCGTGGTGGCAAGACAGACTGAACGAGTGGCTGCAGCTGTCGGGGTCGGACCTGTATCCGATCGTCGTCGATGGTTGGTACGGGCCGAACACCCAGGAAGCAACGATCGCATTCCAAGAAGCCACCGAAACGGTCGACGCCGACGGCGTCGTGAACCCGGAGGACCGGGTCGCACTCCGCGAAGCGATCGACGCGCTCGTCGGTGAGACCGACGACGGCACCGATGGCGGCTCCGAAGGTTTCGGGACCGCGGCGGTGACGAGCGACGACTTCCCGGCCAGCGGTGAGACGAGCCTGCTCCAGGACGTGCGCGTCGAGGAGGCCACCGACCAGGAGGCAACCGATCGGCTGGTGTTCGAGTTCGGTTCGGACACCGGCGACGTCTCCTACGAGGTGGAGTACAGCGACACGGTGGTCGACACCGCCGGCACCGCCGTCGAGGTCGAGGGCGAGGCGACGCTCGCCGTCACGATCACGCCGGCGAGCGCCGTGGACCTCTCCGGCGACGAAGCCGCACCGACCTACACCGGTCCGGATCGTTTCTCGCCCGACACAGCGTCGGCCGTGACCGAACTGGCGCTGGCCGAGGACTTCGAAGCCACGATGACGTGGGCCGTGGGTGTCGACGAGGAACGGCCGTTCCGCGTCCAGGTCATGGAGAACCCGCTGCGGCTGGTCGTCGACGTCCGAGCCGGCTGACCCGGACGCTGCCAGGCCGCCGGCTGACGAACTTCGGCCGGCGGCCTCCCGTCAGATCACACGAATCAGCCGTGCCGAGGGCGCACGGCGTGATTGCACACCCTCGGTTTTCGTTGGAAGGAAGGAAGTTCTCGCCATGTATCGACACGAAGCGCCGTCCCTGCGCCGTCGGCTCGTGATCCTGGCATTCGCGGCCGTCGTGGTGCCGTTGTCGATCGCGCCGGGCACTCGCCCGATCGACGCGTCGGAACCGCTCCCAGAGTTCACCGGGGAGGAGTTCACCGAATTGTTCCGCGGTCTGGATCTTCCGGGCACCGATCCTGTGGGTGATCCACCCTCGATCACCGGCGACAGCGATGCGGACGCACGGATCCGGTCGATCGCCGAGGGCCGGGGCTACGAGTTGCGCCCCGAGATGGTCGCCGGCGGCGAGTGGATCGGTGGCGAACAACTGCACGGCCTCGTCGCCGATGCCTGGGAGTCGCTACGAACCGATGCGGCGGGCGACGGCATCGACCTCGAGTTGGTGTCGGGACACCGCTCCGTCGACGATCAGCGGGGCATCTTCCGGGTCGAGTTGGACTCCGAGGGCACGGCGCGGATCGGGCGCCCGTACACGCTGTCCGAGATCGCTGCCGGCGACGCGGACGGTGCCATCGACTCAGTTCTCGAGTACCACTCCATCCCTGGATACTCGAAGCACCACACCGGCTACGCGATCGACATCACCACGCAGGGTTTCGACCTGTCGGACTTCGCGGACACACGTGGATTCGACTGGCTCTCCGCCGACAACTACCACAACGCCAAGCAGCACGGGTTCGTGCCGAGCTACCCGCCCGGCGCCCGGGACCAGGGGCCCGTGCCCGAGCCGTGGGAGTACGTGTGGGTGGGTGAGCGCACCATCACCTGTCGCGGCGAGGGTGGCTTCCAGCCGACGCTCGACGCCGCCGCCGACGAGTCTGGTGTCTCACCCGAACACGCGGACCCTGCCGACGGCCCATCACGTTTCGTGCCCGTCGACGGGACCCGAGCGT
>CAXBAZ010000227.1:0-6557 GCA_963973395.1 uncultured Acidimicrobiaceae bacterium | reverse complement strand
CGCGCCGGATCACCCGGGGGTAGTCGATCGCCTGCTTCCACCACGGCATGTTGATGCGATCGGTGTACTCGGTGCCGAACCACGCCATCCGGGTGCGCCAGTCGACGTATTCGTTGCCCGGGTGCAGCCGCTTGCTGAAGAGCTGTCTCCCGAGGTTGTAGAACGGTCCGTACAGGGACAGCTCCGACATGAGGGTCCGGTCGGAGCCGGTGTAGTCCTGCTGCAGATCGGTGCGGGCGAAGATGTCGGCGCGGATCAGACCGTACGTCTCCTCACAGAAGTCGCGGGCGCTGGCCATCCGGGCGAACCGGACGGCGGCCCGGGCCGAGGAGCAATGGTTGCGGGACACGTACCCGCGCACCTCGCCGTCCTCGTCGATGTGGACGAAGTCGGTGTGGCACACCACGATCGACGGGTCGCGCTCCATCACCTCGACGCAGCTGGCGATCAGCTCCGGCTCGGCGATGTCGTCGTGCGCCGCCCACCGGAAGTACTTCCCACGTGCGAGCACGAACGTGAGGTTGTGGTTCCTCGCACCGCCGATGTTCTCGTCGTTGCGCTGATACCTGACGCGCGGATCGAGGTCGGCGAAGCGCTGGCAGATCTCGGGCGACTCGTCGGTGGAGCAGTTGTCGCAGATGATCACCTCGATGTTCTCGTAGCTCTGGTCGAGCAGGGACGCGATCGACGCCTCGAGGTAGCGGGCACCGTTGTACACGGGAAGTCCGACGCTCACCAAGGGCTGCGGACTGTGCACCACCTCCGCTGTGGTCGTGAGCTCCGCTGCGGTCACGTGTCTCCCGGTGCCGCGACGGCAGGCGCCTCGGGTTGCAACCACACCTGCCACGGCGCGACACCGCTCCCCGCGATCTCGTCGAGCAGGTTCTTGTCCTTGAAGGTGTCCATGGGTTGCCAGTATCCGTCGAACGGCTCGGCGATCAGCTCACCCTTCTCGATGAGGCGAGCGAAGGGTTCGACCACCAACTCCTCGTCGGGCAACATGTAGTCGAAGATCTCCCGTCGGAAAGCGAAGAACCCGGCGTTCACCCTCACGTTGGTGCGGCTGATGTGCTCGATCTCGACGACCTGGCCGTCGTCGTCCGTGCGCACGTTGTGGAACGTGTGGGGTGCCGGAACGGTCAGGAACCGAGCGATTCTCCCGCTCTCACGGAACGACTGGACGTACGCGTCGAGATCGAGGTCGGCGAGCCCGTCTGCGTAGTTCGCCAGAAACTCCTCGTCGTCCCCGAGGAACGGCTGGACGCGGCGCAGGCGCTCGCCGACATTGGACGCGCGCCCGGTGTCGACGAAGGTGATCGTCCAGTCTTCGATGTCGGTGTCGTACAACTCGATCGATCGACCACCCTCGGCGTACACGAAGTCGTTCATGCGACATTCGTCGTACTCGAGGAAGTACCGCTTGATCGCGTCGGCACCGTAGCCCAGACACAGAATGAACTCGTTGTGGCCGTAGTGCGCGTAGTACTTCATCAGGTGCCACAGGATCGGCTGCGGACCGACTTCGACCAGCGGCTTCGGGATCTTGTCGGAGTAGTCGCGCAGGCGCATACCCATCCCCCCGCAAAAAATTACCACCTTCACGTCCCGCTCACTCCCCGCACGATTCCACCCTCTCGGTCACGTCGAGGCCATTCGGGCGGCAAAGCCGGTCCTCGACGTCTGACGGTACCCGAAGCTAGCCTATTGAGAGCGCCGGACGATCTCCATATCGGTCATCGCGCCGCCGCGTCCCCTTCGTGCCGACACGAGCCCCGTCCGGAGAGGGCGGCGCAGCCGACGAACCAGGTACTGTTGGGCCCGACCGGGCGGACGGACCGCTGCGGGGCGTCGAGGAGGCGGACGATGGGCATCGGACCACGTGAGATCGCAGCCGCCGGGATGACGCTGGCACGCGGCCAGCTGGCCAGGTACGGGGGCGGCGGCACCAGCTCGACGACGAAGTTGGAGCGTGAACTCGCCGACTACACCGGAGCGGCGCACGCGCTGGCGGTCAACAGCGGCACCAGTGCGCTGACCTGCGGGCTCATCGGACTCGGCATCGGACCGGGTGACGAGGTGCTCGTTCCCGCCTACACGTTCGTCGCGAGCGCGGCGGCGGTGCTCGGCGCGGGCGCCGTGCCGGTCGTGGTCGACATCGACGACAGCTTGATGATCGACCCGGCCGACGTGCGGCGCAAGGTCACCGAGCGCACCAAGGCGATCATGCCCGTGCACATGCTGAACCTCGTGTGCGACATGGATGCGCTGATGTCGATCGCCGACGAGCTCGGGCTGTTCGTGGTCGAGGACGCCGCGCAGGCCGCCGGGGCCCGCTACAAGGGTCGGGTCGTCGGCACGATCGGTCACGCCGGCGCGTTCAGCTTCAACCAGCAGAAGAACCTGAAGTCCGGCGAAGGCGGTGCCTTGCTGACCGACGACCCGCGGGTGTACACGCGGGCCGCGATGTTCCACGACGTCGGCAACTACATGCGGGGCGAGACGCCGATCAGCGATGAACCGTTGTTCGCGGGCTACAACCTCCGGATGTCGGAGCTGACGAGCAGCGTGCTCCGCCCGCAGCTCGCGCGGCTCGACCGCATGATGGCTACCCGACGCAAGCGGCGGCAGCAGGTCCTCGGGGCGCTGGAGGGGTCCACGAGCGTGTCACCGGTACCGCATCACGACCACGACGCCGCCGTCGGCGTGGCCGTGCGTTGCGAGTCCCCCGAGCAGGCGCTAGCCCTCCAGGACCTTCGAGGCGTGTTCCGCCTGTTCGACACCGGTCGCCACGTGCACACGAACTGGGAGCCGGTGCTCGTCCGCCGGAGCCACCATCCGGCGATCGATCCCTACGTGTGGGCGTACGGATCAGCCGATGCGGTGCCGGCCGTCGACTGCCCGAACGTTCTCGGCATCCTGCAGCGGACCTGCGCCGTCACCATCGATCCCGAGATCCCGGGCCCGGTCTTCCGCCGCATGGTCGACAAGATCAGCGAGGCTGTGGCGGCCATGGATCGAACGGCGGCGGCACCGGTCGACGCCGACGCGACCGAATCGATCGAGCGGTCTAGCCAACGGTCGGCGGGGTGATGAGCTCCCGCCGAAGCAGATCACCGAGCCTGGCAGCCAATGCGATCACGGTGAGCACCGGGTTCGCGTAGCCGCCGGTCGGGAAGACCGAGCTCCCGAGGACGAACAGGTTGTTCGTGCCGTGCACACGCGAGTCTGCGTCGACCACGCCAAAGCGCGGTGTGGGGCTCATCCGCGTCGCCCCGGTCGGATGGAACGCACCGTCGGGCGTCGTGACCACGGGACCGTCGTCCCAGGGATGCCGCTCGAACGTCCCCAACCCGACGTCCTCGACGGCGCGCCCGAACAGCGTGAGCGTCGTCTCCAAGCTGCGGAGGTCGGCGTCAGTCCATCCCCACTCGAGTTGGACCTGCCGCCGCCCGAAGCGATCGACACGATCGGAGGGGACGACCCGGTTCCTCGTATCGGGTGCCTGCTCGATCTGGTGCTCGACCGCGAGGGAGGACCACATCTCGTCGCCGGTGCTCAACATCGACCAGCCGGCATCGACGCGTGGGGGAAACCGGCGTTGCTGGACGGTCATCTCGGTGGCCGTCCTCGCGATTGTCGCCGCCAGCTTGATCCTCTCCGACGTCGCCAACCCGGAGATCTCCCCGTTCGCGCCCTCTCGGCGCAGCATCGACCGGATGCGCTGATCGACGTTCGGGAGAAACCGCGCCGCGCTGTGCAAGAGCCTGTGCTCGGCGAGCGCCGCCGCGGTCGGAACGACCTTGGCCGATCTGAAGCCACCCTCACTGTCGACCATGTCGTAGAGCCCGAGCCGCCGAAACAGCGTCGGCGACGACGGGGTGATCACTCCGGAGGCGACCCGGAGATGATCCATGTAATAGCGACCCAGGACGTCGTGCCCGTTGCCGACGCCGCGACCCTCGTTCGCGTTGAACAGGATCTGGGCGTTCTTGAGGCCCCCGCATGCCAGCACGACGACGCGGGACGTCACCGTGATTCGGCGCACGTGGTCGCTGTCGATCTCCACCACGTCGACGCTGTCGTCGCATCGACTGATGTGGCCGACCGGTGCATTCAGGTACACCGTCAGATCGGCGCTGCGCTTGACCTCGTCGTAGATGTCGCGGGTGAAGAAGGCCGCGTGCGCGAACCGCTCCATCGCGGTCGTGAACCCGTAGCGGAACGGGACCATCGGGCGCTGCTCGTCGAGCCACTCCTCGGGTTCGTAGCCCCAACCGGCGAGCCCGAGGTGGGCGTTGGCGCGCAGATAGTAGCGCCGGAGCTCGTCCCACTCGATGGGCCATCCGCTGTGCGGGACCCAGCTCCGCGCTGCCAGGTCGATGGGGGACAAGGGAACCACGCGGACACCGGATCGCATCCAGGGCAGCCGAACGACCCATTCGTTCGCGGCGCCGCCGAACGATGATGGTACGTGCGGCGGAGGGCTGAACGCTGAACCCTCGGACAGTGGCACGCGGTCATCGCCCAGCCGCTTGGCGCCGCGTGGCTGTCCGCCGGCCTCGAGGATGACAATGTGCAGCCCACTGCCGCGAAGCTCACGCCCGAGCGTGAGCCCCGCGGGGCCGGCACCGACGATGCATACATCTGCGGCGATCGTCGTGCCGGCCGGCAGGTCGTGGAGGTCGATCAGCATCAGTGGTTACCTGCGGCTCCTCGGCCGTCCGGCTGCGACGGGCCCTCCACGGGTGCGGACCGGGGACGGCTGCCGATCACGATGTCTCTGCCCGCCCGCACATCGACGGAAGGGCGTCGATCGCGCTCCGCATGGTCGCGGCCAAGACCTGGACGTTGGGCTGCTCGAGGAGATCGGAGTGAATGCCGACCACAGGATCCGGCACGTGGAGGGCCCCGGACGTCCGTTCGTCCCAACGGAGGAACCAGCCGCGGTCGCCGAGAGCGATCGTCTCCTGGGTTCGGATCAGGACGAGATCACATGCGACGTCACCACCTCGATACGAACGGTGGGCGCGGTGGTGAGCGGCTTGGACCGCCGACATGTTGCGCACTTCCTCGCGCCCCACGCGACGCAACAGGATCCGGTTGAATGCAATCTTGAGCTGCCATATCAGAGCCGGCCAGAGCCGACGGTCGTCTCGAAAGAACTTGAGGCGATGCCACGCGTAGCGCCACGGCGAAATCTCCGGACGCTCGACTCCCGGAGGCCCGAGATCCACCAGCAGGACGCCGGCGACTTCGTCGCCTGAAGCTTCGAGTTGCCGAGCGACCTCGAACGCGACCCACGATCCCGAGCAGTGTCCGCCGAGCAGGTACGGCCCGTGCGGCTGCGCCGTGCGCATCTCGCTGATGTAGTGAGCGGCCATGTCCTCGATCCGCTCCGCCGGCGGCTCGGTGCCATCGAGGCCTCTTGGCTGAAGGCCGTACAGGGGTTGGTCGGATCCGAGTTCGTCACCGAGGTGCGCCAACTGCAGGATGCTGATGAGGTACGACCCGACGTAGAACAGGGGTGTGCGGCTGCCGCCGGGCGAGATCGGAACGAGCGATGACCACTTCGTGGACCATCCCGAGTCCCGAATGGTCTCGGCGAGCTCGGCGATCGTGGGCGACTGGAACAATGTCGCCACTGGGACGCGGTGCCCGGTTGCGTCCTCGATGAGCGCGAACAGGCGCGTGGCGAGCAGGGAGTATCCACCGAGGTCGAAGAAGTTGTCGTGGATCCCCACCGGTCGGCGGCCGAGCACGTCCTGCCACAGCTCGACGAGGAGGTGCTCGAGCGAGTCACGCGCCGCCTGACCTTCGTGCACCGTGCCGCCAGACGGCTCGGGGAGTGCGCGCTGGTCGAGCTTGCCGTTGGGTGTGCGGGGGATCGTCGCGATCTCGACGAATGCCGGCGGGATCATGTGGGTCGGGACCCGCTGGCGCATGAACGCCATCAGGTCGCCGGAGGACGGCATCACGCCGTCTGTCGCGACGACGTACGCCACGAGGCTGGGGTCGCCGGCGTGGTCGTCACGGATCACCACGACCGCATCGGCGACCGCAGGGTGCGCACACACTGCGCTGCGGACGTCGCCGAGCTCGATTCGGAAGCCCCGGAGCTGGACCTGGTCGTCGGCGCGACCGACGAACTGGACCGACCCGTCGGGGAGATAGCGCCCGAGGTCTCCCGTCCGGTACATCCGGTCGGTCGGCTCACCGCTTCCCGGCGTCGGCAGGAACCGCTGCTCGGTCTCATCCCGGAGCCCGAGGTAGCCGAGGGCGAGGTGATGGCTGCGCATCCAGATCTCGCCAACCTCCCCGAGACCCGCGTCGGCTCCGCCACCGGTCCTGACGACGAGCTGCGTCCCGGGGATGCCGCGGCCGAGCGGCACGATCGATCGGTCCGGAGCACCGGGACCACGCGTGAGCACGTGATGTCCGCTCGCCCGCTGGGTCTCGGTGGTGCCGTACAGGTTGACCACGGTCGCGGCCGGCGCCCGCCCGTGGAACCGGTCCACGACGTCGCGCGACAGCGGCTCACCGATGAACATGACGAGTCG
>CAXBAZ010000226.1:0-6573 GCA_963973395.1 uncultured Acidimicrobiaceae bacterium | reverse complement strand
GAGTGTCGCCGCAGCTCGTGCACATGACGACGCCAGCCGGAGCAGCCCGGTGAGCGTCGCGGGAGCGCATCCCGACGCGCCGCCCACTCCGGCCGGTCACTACCGACTCACGCTCGACGACGAGTCGGCGGCCGACCCGACCATCGTCGGCGGCAAGGCCGCGGCGCTCGCTCGCGTCAGGCGGGCCGGCATCACGACGCTGCCGGGTGTCGTGTTGACGTCACGGTTCAGCGCCGCGGTCGACGCCGGTGCCGACGTCCACAGCGTCCCGGCCCTCGATGCGGCAGTCCGGAGCGCCTTCCGTGACGCTCGCGCACTGCTGGACCCGCCCGCAACCAGCCTGCTCGTGCGATCCTCCTCGGTCGTCGAGGACCAACCCGCCTCGTCCGCGGCCGGCCAGTTCGAGTCGGTCGCCGGCGTGGACACGATCGACGAGTTCCGCGATGCGGTCTCGACGGTCCTGCGATCCCGCGAGGCGGCAGGGGCATCGAACGAACCGATCGGCGTGCTCGTGCAACCACAGATCACACCGGATGTCGGAGGTGTGGTCTTCGGCGTCGAGCCGGTCACCGGGCGCACGGATCGGCACACGATTGCCGCTGTACAGGGCAGACCCGACCTGCTCGTGGGCGGCGACGTCGACGGTACGACCTACGTCACCGACTGCGACGGATCGGTGATCGAATCGACGATCCGCGACGGTCTGGAGCTGGACACGGCGACGATCCGCGACCTCGTCGACGTCGCCGGACGCCTGGCCCACGTCTTCGACGCTCCGCAGGACATCGAATGGGCCCAGGTCGACGGATCGCTCATCGTCCTGCAGAGCCGACCGGTGACGACCCCGATCAGAGGGGTGCCGGTCGGCCCCCTCTACGGCCCGGGCACCGTCGGCGAGACGTTCCCCGATCCGTTGACGACGCTCGAACGCGACCTGTGGGTGGCACCGCTCGACGAGGCGATCCGGGCGACACTCGTACTGTCGGGACGGCACACCGAGGACGAACTCGCCGGCCGACCGCTCGTCGTCACCGTGGGCGGACGCGTCGCCCTCGACCTCGAGATGACGGGCGACGGGGCGACCGGCGACGACGACCGGGGCTGGTTCACCCGTCGCGTGCGACGTCTCCGAAACGCCTGGCGGCTCGGGCGTCTCCGTGCCGCGCTCCCGTCGCTGGTCGACGATCTCCTCGTCGTGGTCGACGGCGACCTGGCCGACGTGCCATCGCTCGATGCCATCAGCACCCGTCGCGCGATGGCACTGCTCCACCGGTCGCACGCCGCGCTCCGAAGCGTGCATGCACACGAAGTCCTCGTCGGCGCCTTGTCGGGCTCGTCGGAGTCGTCACTCACGAGTGCATCGGTGGCGTCGAGAGTGCTCGACGAAGGCCGGCGCGAGGGACTTGCGGATGCCGACATCGTGGAGCGGGCACCGGTCGTGCTGGCGCTCGTTCCGCCACGCGTCGGATCTTCGACACAACTGCCGCGCCAGCTCCTGGCGCCGACCTGGGATCGGGCGCCCGACGCGAACGCCACCGAGACCCGGCGGGAGGCTCTCCGTCTCCGGGTGAGGTGGATCCACGAGCTCACCGCACGCGTTGCGTCGGAACTCGGCGAGCGCCTCGCGCGGCGGGGCGAGTTGCCGGACGCCGATTCGATCCGCCACCTGCCGCTCGACGATCTCGATGCGATCTTCGGAGGTCGGGCACGCATCTGGTGGGCCGCGCTCGACAGGGCGCGCACGTCACCACCGTCCGATCCCCTCCCCGCCCGCTTCCGTCTCGGCGACCGCGGTCTACCGATCCCGCAGGCCGGCACCGACGGTCACGCGGTCGGTGCGAGCCCGGGCGTCGCCGCGGGGGTGGTCGTCCATCTCGGCGACGGTGTGGATGACGAGATCGACGCGGCCCGACGGGAGGGCGAGGGGGCCATCCTGGTCGTTCACGCGCTCTCGCCCGACCTGGGTGGCCGCCTGGGGTCACTCGCCGGGATCGTGTCGGAGACCGGCAGCACGCTGTCGCACCTGGCGATCCTCGCCCGCGAGCACGGGGTGCCGGCAGTCGTCGGTCACGGTGGCGCCGTCGACCGACTCGATCCCGGGTCGCGCGTGCGCATCGACGGAGCCGATGGCACGGTCGAGCTGCTCGACGACAGCGGGTCCGGCGAGCACGGCCGGCCGGGAGCCCAGCGCACCGAGCAGGCGCCGTCATGAAGGCCGTCGCCTGGCTGCTGGGTGTTGGCACGCTCGTGGGTGCCGGAATCTTCACGGGGCTCTCCGTGGTCCGGTGGGAGTGGAACCGGGCGTTCTTCTTCGGGCTCGTCTTCCTCGCCGCTCAGATGGCGCTGGCGACCGCCCTCGTGCTGAAACGGCTCGGCGAGATCCAGCCCGAGGACGGTCGACGCGGCGGACACGAGTTGGAGACACTCCGCTCCACGCGGGGAGACCACGTCCGATTCGAGTGGTTGCGCGTCGATCACCGAGAGGCCGTCAACCGCTCGAGCGTCTTCATCACGTTGCTCGTCGGCAGCGGCGTCGTACTCACCGGGCTCGCGTGGGCGCTCGACAAGCTCGGTGCCGCCACGACCGACCGTCGACGAGAAGAACGGCTCGCCGATGAGCTCCGAGCGATCAGATATCCCGAAGGAGGCCTCTTGGTGGACGAAGCAACGGCCCTCGCAGGTGGACACTCCGACGCGCACGCGGACCACGTCCGGGCGATCATTGGGGACCGACGAGTCCGATGAGCCGCTGGCGGATCGCGCTGGGTTCTGCCCTCATCGTCGTGCTCGGCGCCGGTGTGGTCATCTTGCGGGAGCTCACCGAGACGCGCCACACCCCGACGGCACCCGACTCCCGCACGATCGTCGAACTCGAAGCGACGACCAACCTCGAGCGGATGGCCCCGTCGATGCACGACGTCGTGCACGCCGCCACCACGACGTGCCGGATCGAGATCGGCGCCCACCCGATCGGATCGTCTCCGCTGACGCAGCACGGCGACCGGTACCGGACCGTGCTGGCGCCGGCGCTCGACGAGACCGAACGAACTCGCTTCGAGGGCTGTCTCGAGGACTGGCGGATCGACCACGTCAAAGTCGACGTCGTGACGATGCGGACCTGGACTCCCGACCGATGACACGGCGGCCGGGAGCGCTCGACCGACCAGCGATATCGCTCATCCATCGCGATCCGCCGCTCACTCCGGCGAAGTTCCTGGTCCACCCGTGGTGGTCCGTCGCCGTACTCGTGTCCGTGCTCACGTTGGCGGTGCTCGCGGCGGCCGACCGTGGGTCCGTCCTGCTCGAGTTCGACGAGCCGATCATGCGATGGGTCGTCGATCTGCGCACGTCGCTGCTCACCGACCAGGCCGACAATGCGACGCGTCTCGGCGACAACGTGGTCGTGTTCGCGCTCGCTGCCGTCGTCGCGGCGGTCACCTGGCCGCGCTGTCGCTATCTGGCGATGGCGTTGCTGCTCGCCGGTGCGTTCCGGCCGGCGATGGAGTTCGTGTTGAAGGCGGTTATCGATCGCGAACGTCCGCAGATCGAGCCGCTGCGCGACTTTCAGGGCCCCTCGCACCCGAGCGGCCATCCGATGGCGGCAGCCGCGTTCTGGGGGCTCGTCCCAGCGGTGATCGCACTCCACGTCCCGAGCAAACGATTGTGGCGGATCGCAGTGGCGGCATCCGTCGCGATCGTCGTCCTCGTCGCCGCGAGCCGTGTCTATCTCGGCGGCCACTACCCGACCGACGTCATCGCGTCGCTCGGCTGGGCCTCGCTCTATCTGATGGTCGTGCAGGGCACGTTCGATCGGTTCCACCACGACCACGACTGCCGTCACCCTCAACACGAGACACAGGCGACGTGAGCCAGGCCGGCGGGAGCGCTCCGTCGACAACCGGTACGAGCGGTCGGTGAGAACGCTTCATTCGACCTCGTTGCCGCAGCGTTCGAGTGCTCGTTCGTGGCGCTGGGTCGGGCCCTGTCCCACTCGCCGGGGTCGACTCTCGTCGTCAGGACGCGACGAACGGCCCCAGCACGTCGACCACGCGGTCGAGGTCACGATCGGTCGTATAAACGTGGCTCGACAAGCGGATGCTGTCGCCGCGCACCGACGCCTTGACCCGGCCGGCGTCCAACGCCGCGAGCGCTGCGTCGGCGTCGCTGATCGGTGCACAGACGATCGACGAACCGCCCCACTCGACGTCGAGCCCCTCCGCGATCCGTGCCGCCATCTGCGTCGATCCGGCGAGCGCCCCGCCGAGCGACCATTCACACAGCAGATCCAGCGAGGTTGCTGCACCGATCCACGGTAGCCAGGCGGCCGAGACGTCGAACCGAGCTGCGTCCCCGGCGAGCGTCAGCGCACCACCGAAGAACCGGTCATAGCGCCCGTCGGTCGCCCGCCAGTTGGCATTCCACGCGGGCAGACCACCATGGTGCTCGCGACGGACGACGAAGAACGCGACGCCGCGCGGACACAGCAGATGTTTGTACGCCGCGCAGACCACGAAGTCGACTCGCTGCATCAGGCCGCCCATGCCGACGAAGGGCAGTCCGTGCGTCGCGTCCAGCAGGACCCTCGCTCCGACCTCGGCGGCTCGATCGAGGATCGATTCGATGACTGCGACGCGACCCGTCTGCATCTGCACGAGACTGAGCGCGACCAGCGTCGTGGCGTCGTCGATCTCGTCGCGCACGGCGTCGAAGGCGACTCGCGACACGACCGTTCCCCGTTCTTCTGCCACCAGGAGCGGGAACAGCAGCGACGTGAACTCGTCGTCCGGAACGATCACCCGGTCGGAGGCCGTCAACGATGCTGCGACGGTACCGACGCCGACGGAGGCGGCGGGAACGAGCGCGACATCGGTCACCGCCACGCCGACCAGCGCTGCGAACGACGCCCGCGCTCGCTCCGCGACCACGTCGAAGTCGTCGATCCAGTGGGCCGTGCCGCGCTGCCAAGCCTCGATCGCTGCCGTCATGGCCTGCACCGTGGGCACCGGAGCCAACCCGTAGGTCGCGCTGTCGAAATACGAGATCCCCTCGGCCGGGGCGAAGAATTCAGCCGGAGCGCCCATGATCCGGCGATGGTAGTGCCGTCGACGCATTGGGTCCGACGGGACGTCGGCATTCCCCGGACGTCTACGGGTCCGGGTAGTCGGGCACCTCCAGCGGCTCACGGCGCTTCCGCTCGGCGCCGACGTCGAACCCGACCAGGTTCCGACGAACCCTGGTCTCGGCCGTGCCCAACGTGTCGGCGAGACGGAGCACCTGCATCGCCAGCGTGTCGAGACGTTTGATCTGCTGGACCCGCTGCTCCCACGAGGGGAGCATGAACACCTCGCTGATCGAGGCGGGATCGGTGGCGTCCCGGTACGCGGACCACTGGTACGCCCCTGTTCGCAGCCGGACCCGGCGCAGGTCGGCGAGCACCGCCAGGAACTCGTCGAGCCGAGCGTCGTCGACATGCCAGGTCGTGATCACCAGCACGGGTTCGTCGGTGTCGTCGACCTCCGGGATCGCCCCGGCCGCCGGTTGCACGACCGCCGGCGGATCGATGTGCTCGAGGACGGGGATCGGCATCCGGAGTGACAGACCCCCGATCGCCACGACCGCGATCGAGAACCCGACGAGCGCTCCGTCGGCACCCACCGACGCACCGAGCACGCCGGAGGTGAGCGCTCCCAACGGCATGAACCCGAACACCGACAGGATGAACGCTCCCATCGTTCGGCCGCGCACCCAGTCCGGCGTGAGCACCTGGTACGTGCTGTTCAACGTTGCGAGGATCCACGTCCAGACCACACCGGCGATCGTGATGATCACGGCCGTGAGGGGCACCCACCTCGACACGCCGACGGCGACGCCGACCAATCCGAAGGCGACGATGCAGATCGACAGGAAGTCGGGCCCGATCCGTTCGCTCGCCTGCGATCTGGTCACGCCGCCGACCATCGCCCCCGCACCGAACAGACCGAGCAGGAGTCCGTACGTGGTCGAACCGCCGCCGAGCACGTCGCTCGTCAGGTTCGGCAACATCGCCCGCAGGCTGGCCGAGGCGAACCCGAACAGCGATCCGAGCAACAACAGCCACAGGTAGCCGCGCGAGAAGCGCAGGTAGCGGATACCGGTGGCGATGGCCACGACCATCGACCCCTTCTCCGAATCCAATTCCTCGGTGCGCGTCGTGGCGATCGCGACCAGCACCGCCAGGTATCCGACCGCCGCCACGCCGAACGAGAAGCCGGCGCCGACGGTCGCCAGCAGCACACCGCCCAGCGCCGGTCCGAGCGCGGTGGCGACACCGCCGGAGGCCGAGTTGAGCGACACGGCGCCGGGCACAAGGCTCGCCGGTACCAACGAGGGCACGATCGCGTGCCACGCCGGATTGAAGAACGCCACACCACACCCGATCATCAGACCGAGACCGACGAGACGGGCCGGCGTCAACTCGTCCATCGCCGACAGCACCGACATCATCACCGATGCGCCGGCCAGGACCACCGACGAGACGAGCAGGATGATCCGTCGGTCGAAGAGGTCGGCCGCAGCCCCGGCGGGGAGCGACAG
>CAXBAZ010000225.1:0-6574 GCA_963973395.1 uncultured Acidimicrobiaceae bacterium | reverse complement strand
GGGACATCTTGTGGGGATCGATCCCGATGATCATGGCTGCTCGTTCCTGCTCACATCTCGGATGGGAAGCAGCGGCCGGCATGCCGACTTTCGGACCCGACGAGCGGGACCGTCACCTCTGTTGAGCCAGACCGCCACCGGTCGCTGGCCGGGAGGCGAACCCTGGAGATCCAACCCGAAGGTGGCAGGCGCTTCACGAGCCAACCCGACCAACGACCTACCGGACGCTACGAACCTGGACCCGCCGCGACCGGCACCTCACATACAAGTCGGCGATTCCCCCGGCGTGCCGTGGGAGCGGCAGAACCCGCGTCCCTGCCATCGACAACCTGGTCGATAACGCGTCGGAGGTGTCACCGAGCGGCTCGAACTCCGACGACGAACAGATGGTCGCGCTCGCCGCACCTTCTACGGCGAAACCGCGGCGAGGGCGCCGTGGATCGAGGTCGTCGGCATCGATGTCGCAGCACCCGCCGTCGCGTACGCAGAACGGGTCGGGATGATCGACGTCGGCATTACCGCGAGCTCGAAAACGGGCGACGCCGCACCCGAGGTCGTCGACGCACTCGGCGACGTCGCACTGCTCGCCGTCAGCGGCGGCATCGGCTACATCTCCGAGCGGACCATCGGCCGGGTCCTCGACGCCGCGGCCCCTGATGCCTGGGTCGCAGCATGGTGCCTGCGATGGGTGGACGCCACCTCGGTCGTGGCCGACCTGGAACGGCGTGGGCTCGTCGTCGAACGCCTCGACGGCGTCACGTTCCGCCAGCGTCGCTTCGCCGACGACACCGAACGCGACTTCGCCCGCGACGAGACCGAACGGCTCGGCTCGACCCCATTCCCCGACGACGGCTACCACCACAGCGACCTACCGCGCCCACCCCGCCGACGACATCCACCCACCACTCAGAGACTTCATCGATCTGGCACGATGACCGCCGCGCGGTGGTCGAAGGACTCGCTGGGCGATCGGTGGATCGAGGTAACCGGGAAGACCCGGCTTTGAAAGGGGGCCAGGCGCGGCGACCCCGCACGTATGCGCCGAAACGCCGACCTGTTTCAGCGACGACATCTGTGCTCCCATGATCGAAACATGGGTCGGACTGCCGCCGACGGGCCCCGTGGCGGTCTCGGTCAGGCGGTCGCCGAGCGCAGCACGAGCGTCGCTATGGCCAGCAGCAGTGGCCCGATCGGGCCAGCGACCCCTTTGGTGTCGTGGACGCGGAGGTGAGCGATCACGGCGCCGACGAAGTAGGCGACTACACCGATCGCGGCGGCGATGCCGAGCGGTGCCCACCACAGACCGATGACGAGTCCGGCGGCGCCGGCGAGTTCGAGTGCGGCGAGGACCGCGAACCAGCGCATCGGGACGCCGACCACGTCGTGGATCGGCGCGACGACTTGGGGGTTTTGTTGCAGCTTCATGGCGGCCGACACGACGAGCGCCAACGCCAACACGACGCTGACGATCACGGTTGTGATGAACATGGAATCCTCCTGTGGTGGTCAGTGAATCGTGATCTCGGTGGGTGATGAAGCCTCGGACTGTGGCGAGGACGAATTGTCGCGATTGGTGATGTAGCGGCGACGCAACCAACGGTCCTGATCCGTTGTCAGCCATCCAGTTGGGCGGTTCGATCGGTGACGTTCGGTTGTCAGCCTTGGGTGACGATGTGGTGTGGTGTGAGGGTCAGGGTGACGCGGCCGTCGCGGGGTGCGGGGAAGGTGTCGGGGTCTTGGCCGTAGTGGCCGACGATGCGTTCGAACAGTTCGAGGTCGGGGTCGTCGTCGAGTTCGGTGTCGGCACGGATCTCGAGGGTGCGGTACGGGTTGGTGGGATCGATGATGAACAGGGTTGCTTTCGGGTGGGCGACGATGTTGCGGTACTTCTGGCGGCTGGTCAGCAGCGAGGTGCGGATGACGTCGCCGTCGCGGAGGTACCACAAGGCGGTGACTTGCGGGTAGCCGTCGGCGCCGAGGGTGCTGAGCGTCGCGACGCCGGCAGCGTCGGCGAGGTCGGCGTGGGAATCGGGGATCGTGGTCATCGTGTTCTCCTGGCAATGTTGGTTGGGTCGGGTGTCAGATGCCTCGGTAGATGTTGCGGAGCTTGGTGAGGCTGCCGTCTGTGACGGTCGTGACGTCGGTCGGGGTGCGGGCGGGGTCGAGTCGGCCGTAGACGAGACGGATGAACGCTTCGGCGGGCAGCACCAGGTCCGGGCTCGATCCGGAACCCGGCCCGGGGGTGAGTGTGGTGGTGTCGCCGGCGAGTTCGAGTTGGAATCGGCGATCGGGTTCGGTGGTGGCGATGTCGAAGCTGGCGTGCGTGCTGTCGGGTTTGGCGCCGAACCGGGCGACGATGTCGAGGTTGTCGACCATGATCGGTACGGCGTCGGGGTCGAGTGTGGCGTCAGGTTCGAAGGTGATGGCGATGTCCCAGCGGTGCACGACGTGTTCGTTGAGCCGCATCCGGATCACGCCGACGAGATCAAGTTGGAATGGGCCGAGGGTGAGCTGGAACCGGTCTCGCTCGGCGTCGGTGATCGTGTCGAGCCGTTCGATTAAAGCTGTGTCCGCGTCCAGCGCATCGCTGGCCTGTTGGTGGGCGGGTTTGGCGTTCCAGTCGGCCCATACCGCCTCCGCGAACGTCGCGTCGGCGGGCTGGCCAGCGACGGCCTGGTCGATCTGGTGGCGCATGATTACCGCACCGGAACCGAGGTGCGACAAGACCTGAGCGGTCGTCCACTCGTCGGCGTACGACATCCGATCGAGATCCCCGGGTACCAACCGCTCGACGACGGCGCGCAGCCGATCAACCGATGTGCGCAGCACGTCCAGGTCGCGACCGTGGCCCGGGTCAGCTGGCATCAGCAGTCACGACAGTGTCGTCGTCGGAACCGTCGGATTCGTCGGATGTTGCGTTCGTCTCGCTGGTGGCGGTGAGCAGCTTGGTGACCCCGGCGGCTGCACCGACCGCGATACCGACCACGGAGAGGGCAGTCAGGCGGGTGGGGAGACGAGGACCGATCCGGTGCGCCGAAGCACTGGTCGTCGCGGCGAGGACGGCGAAAGCCAGGTTCGTGAGCGGCAGTTCGAATCCCCCGTCGGCTGCCAACGGGCCCGCCTGACGATGCGTTGTCGCAGCGACCGCCATCGTGCCCGCGATCGTCAATGGACCCAAAGGATCAGCGAAACCGGTGGCGGTCAACACGCCGCCACCGAGTTCGGCGGCGCCGGCCAACCCGGCCAGTTCCCGCCCCGGAGTCAACCCGATCCCCTCGAAGAACGCACCGGTCCCGTCCAACCCGTACCCGCCGAACGCTCCAAACAACTTTTGGGCCCCGTGCACCGCGAGATAGCCGCCCACCACCGCCCTCGCCAATGTGTTCACCGTACGCATCATCACCGCTGCCTCCTGATCGCTCACGTTCGTTGTGGAGGCCAACCTCCACAACAACGATGATGCTACCGGTATCCGGAGGTTGGCCTCCACCAGCGCTGTACCGTTTCGTTTTGTGGCCGACCCTGGACCCCGATTGCGTGAGGACGCGGCACGTAACCGTGACGCCGTGCTGTGCTCGGCGCGGACGTTGTTCGCCGAACGTGGCATCGATGTGCCCCTCGAAGAGATCGCCCGCTGCGCCGGTGTCGGGATCGCGACGCTCTACCGACGATTCCCGGACCGCCAGACGCTGATCCGTGCCGCGTTCGAACCCAAGATGCGCGCCTACGCCGCTGCCGCACGCGCCGCCACCCAAGAACCAGACCCTTGGGACGGATTCGCCGGCTACGTGCGCACCGTGTGCGAGATGCAAGCTGCAGACGCCGGATTCGCCGACGTCATCACCTTGACGTTTCCCGCCACCGCCGAACTCGACCGAGAGCTACGCGCCGCGACCGCTGGCATCAACGACGTCGTCGAACGCGCCAAAGCCTCGGGAGCGCTACGACCCGACTTCGTGCTCGAAGACCTCGTCATCACCCTGATGGCCAACGCCGGTGTCGTCGACGCCACCTCGACCCACGCCCCCGACGCCTGGCGACGCTTTGTCACCTACCAGCTCGACGCATTCCGCGCCACGAGCAGCAGCGAACTTCCCCGCCCTGTCTCACCCCGACGCCTGCTCCGAGCGATGCGACGGTCGACGTCGTGACATCCCCGGCAACGCTCATCCGGTGGACGATCCATCCGAAATGGCTTGAACCGTTCGAACGGCGGCATTCCACCAACTGACTGGTGCGGTCGCTCACAGTTGTACTCCTGCACCCACACGTCCAGCTGCGCTTGAGCGTCGGCGATCGAGTCGAATTCCTTGCCGTCGAGGAACTCACGGCGCAGCGTCTTGTGCCACCGCTCCACCTTCCCGGTCGTGGTCGGCGAGCGTGGCGCGGTGAGGATGTGGGTGATCCCGTTGTCGATACAGATCTTGTCGAACAGCACTGGCCCGGGTCCCGGACCGAACCGGGCGGTGAACACCTTGCCGTTGTCGGTCAAGATCTCCTCGGGCACCCCATGGCTGTTCATCGCGTGGGTGAGCGCGTCGCACACCGGACGCGCTGTCGCCCGAGCCACCACCCTGGCTGACACGACGAACCTGGAGTGGTCATCGATCCCCGACACGATCTTGGCTTCGGATCCGTCGGCGATGCGGACACCGCCGACGATGTCCATCTGCCACAACTCCATCGCCCTCGATCGTTCCCACCGCTTGTAATCCGACCGCTTCCGCTTGCGTGCCTGGGGCGTGACCAGGCCGTGACGGATCAGGCAACGTTCCACCGACGTCCGCCCCGGCAACGGCGACACACCTTCCCTGGCGAGCCACACCAGGATCGTGCGCGGTCCCCACCCCGGATGCGCCCGCCGCATCTCCACGATCCGCGCCTCGAGCTCCGGCGCCATCTGATGCGGACACGACAACGGCCGAGGGCTGTGATCAGCCAACCCGGCCAACCCGCCGGCCGCGTACCGACGCAACCACTCATGCACCGTTTGACGGGCGACCCCGAACCGACGCGCGACATCGGTCACCGTCGCACCGTCGTTCAAGACCTCCAACACCGCTCGATAGCGCTGCTCCACCAGGTTCAACTCCACCAACACGACAGCGGCCTCCTCCGAAATCTGTGAGCTCAACACCCACATCGAAGAAGGTGACCACCACCGAAACGAGGACCCTCAGGTGTCAGCCACCTACCGGGGCCACTGTCGCCCAGGAACCGGGTCCGCGTCCCGGAACTGTCAACCAGCAACCGGGGCCACGGTGTCCACTATGAACCGGGTCCGCACAAGGACAGCTCGGCTTGTTGGCCCCTGATTTCGGGTCAATCGGTTCAGTCGGCGTCGAACTGGCTCCGTCGAAAACAGCGAGGGACCTGGTACTTGCCTAGTCACGCCCCGAGAGCGGGTGAGGGGAATCGAACCCCCGTATTCAGCTTGGGAAGCTTCCGAGGTTTCGCGGATACATGCCAGTTGACCTGGTAGAACGCGGCCTGCCGGGGTCGGTGAGGATCAGTCGTGCAACCTACGTGCAACTATCGCAGCGGTCCGATCGGGCCACTCGAGGTGTGGCGGCTACCAGAAGATGCCTGAAGCTAGCAAAACCTTTATCCGTGTGTAGACATTGGTATCCTCCCGCAGGTGGACCCACGTACGAACCCGTACAACCCCGGTGCCGGGCTGCGTCCGGCGGCGCTTGCCGGACGAGGCGCCGACATCGATGCGTTCGAGATCCTGGCTGACCGCGCTGAGCGCGGGCTGCTCGGCCGAAGCATCGTGTTCAGCGGATTGCGCGGCGTCGGCAAGACGGTGCTGCTCGCGGAGCTCGCCGGACGCGCCTTGGAACGTTCGTGGCTGGTCGTCCAGGTCGAGGCTGAACACACCCAGCCCGACCACTTCTCACGTGCGCTCGCGACCGAACTCGCCAACGCGGCACGCCGCCAGCGCAGCTGGTTCGAGCGCACGACCGACAAGATCAAACAGGCGCTTGGGTCGATCACGTCGTTCCAAGCCGCCGTCGGCGCCGAGGGCGTCTCGCTCGGCATCGAGCGGCTCCCGGGGCGCGCCGACACCGGCAATCTCCAGTTCGACCTCGTCGACCTCGCCGAAACCGTCGGTGCCGCAGCGCGCGACGACCACATCGGCGTCGCGATCTTCATCGACGAGATGCAGGACCTCACCGCCGAGCAGATGTCGGCCGTCTGCCGCTCCTGCCACCGCGCCGGCCAAGCCGCGACGCCGTGGTTCGTCATCGGCGGCGGCCTCCCGAACCTGCCCACCCGCCTCGCCGAGGCCGAGTCCTACGCCGAACGGCTCTTCGACTATCGCAAGATCGACCGCCTAGCGATCGACGACGCCACTGTGGCGCTCGTGGAACCCGCCGCCGACCAGCACGTCGCATGGGACGCAGATGCGACGCAGTTCGTGCTGAACGAGTCCGGCGGCTACCCGTACTTTCTCCAGCAGTTCGGCAAGACGGTCTGGGACGCCGCTGCCGGCCCCGAATCGATCGACCTCGACGATGCCACGATTGGTGTCGCCGAGGGTCAAGAGCAGCTCGACATCGGCTTCTATTCG
>CAXBAZ010000224.1:0-6574 GCA_963973395.1 uncultured Acidimicrobiaceae bacterium | reverse complement strand
CCGAGCCGTGGCGGGCGGGCGATCTGCCGGTCCTCCCCGCCTTCGAGCTCATCGCCACGCTCGCCACCGGTACCCCGGAGGATCGTGGCGTCTACAACATCCGGTCGTCGCCCGAATTCGTGCAGGAGTACCTCGACGTCGCTCGGCGGCACGGCTACTACCTGATCCTCGACATCCAGCCCGGACAGTCCGACTTCCTCACCGAGGCGAAGTACTACGAGGAGTTCCTGCGCCAGCCCGATGTCGGCATCGCACTCGATCCCGAGTGGCGCACGCAGCCGCCCGATCGCCCGAAGGGTGGCTTCGTCGGCCAGGTCGACGCTGCCGAGGTGAACCAGGTGATCGACTACGTCGCCCAGTTGGTCGACGAAGAGGATCTGCCGGAGAAGCTCGTGATCGTGCACCAGTTCCAGGACCGCATGATCACCAACCGGGACCAGCTCGTCGAGCGACCCGGCGTCGCCCTGACGATCCACATGGACGGGTTCGGCGGACGACCCGAAAAGCTCAACTCGTACGACGTCGTGCGAGCCGAACCCCCGCTCGACATGGGCTTGAAGCTGTTCTACGACGAGGACATCGACCTGCTCGATGCGGCCGACGTGCTCGGCGGGCTGTTCGACCCCGTGCCCGTCCTGATCACCTACCAGTAGCGACCGGGGTTCCGGTGCGGTGCTGCGAGGTCAGGTCGACGATGTCGTTCATGATCGTCGCCAGCTCGAAGTCCTTCGGGGTGTAGACCCTGGCCACACCCGCCGCCGTCAACCGCGCACGATCGGCTTCGGGGATGATGCCACCGACGACGACCGGGGCATCGACCCCGTCCGCGCGAAGCCGTGCGATGAGATCGGGGACGAGTTCGAGGTGCGATCCGCTCAGGATCGAGACGCCGATGACGTCGGGGTCCTCGTCGCGGGCAGATGACGCGATCTGGTCGATCGTGAGCCGGATCCCCGAGTAGATGACCTCCATCCCGGCATCACGGGCTCCGACCGCGATCTGTTCGGCGCCGTTGGAGTGGCCGTCGAGGCCCGGTTTGGCGACGAGCAGCCGTGTCGGCCCGCCGGGCAACGTGCGCGATCGCTCCGCCACGGCGGCGAGCGGGCCCCCCTGACCACCGGTCGCGCCACCCACCCCGGTGGGACCCCGGTACTCGCCGAACACGCCGCGCATGACGTCGCCCCACTCGCCGGTGGTGCCGCCCGCCTTCGCGAGCGCGATCGTCGCCGCCATCACGTTCTCGTCGGACGCGGCGACCCGGCGGAGCTCGTCGATGGCCGCGTCGACCGCCGACCGGTCGCGGGTCGATCGCCACGCCTGCACGTCGGCCGCCATCTCGGCCCCGACGGCCGGGTCGACGGTCAGGATCGCACCCGATCCGCCGAGCGGCGAATCGGTCGTCTCGGTGAATGCGTTCACGCCGACGACCGTCTGCTCGCCGGACTCGATACGACGTGTCCGTTCGGCCATCGACGTCACGAGGCGCGACTTCATCGTCTCGATCGCCTCGAAGGCGCCGCCCATCGCCAGCACGTCGTCGAGCTCTGCCTGCGCCTGCTCGCGCAGCTCGGCGGTGGTCGCCTCGACGACGTGCGATCCGTCGAAGAGGTCGTCGTACTCCAGCAGATCCGACTCGTACGCGAGCACCTGCTGCATCCGCAGCGACCACTGCTGGTCCCACGGTGTCGGCAGACCCAGCGCCTCGTTCCACGCCGGGAGCTGGATCGATCGTGCCCGGGCCCGCTTCGAGAGCGACACACCGAGCATCTCGAGCACGATCCGCTGCACGTTGTTCTCCGGTTGGGCTTCGGTGAGGCCGAGCGAGTTGACCTGCACGCCGTACCGGAACCGGCGCGCCTTGACGTCGGTGACGCCGTAGCGTTCGAGACCGATCCGGTCCCACATCTCCGTCATCGCCCGGAGCTTGCAGATCTCCTCGACGAACCGGATGCCGGCGTTGACGAAGAACGAGATCGACCCGAACACCTGCTCGAACCGGTCGTCGGACACCTGCCCCGAGTCTCGGACGGCGTCGAGTACGTCGATCGCCGTGGCCATGGCGTAGGCGATCTCCTGCACGGGTGTCGCTCCCGCTTCCTGCAGGTGGTACGAGCAGACGTTCATCGGGTTCCACGCCGGAGCGTTGTCGGCGCACCACGCGACCATGTCGACGATCAACCGTCGCGAGGCCTCCGGCGGGAAGATGTAGGTACCGCGCGAGAGGTACTCCTTGACGATGTCGTTCTGGGTCGTGCCACGCAGTTCACCCGCCGGGACGTCCTGCTCCTCGGCGTTGGCGACGTAGAGCGCCAAGAGCCAGGACGCGGTGGCGTTGATCGTCATCGACGTGTTCATCCGGCCGGGCGGGATGCCGTCGAGCAACGTCCGCATGTGGCCGAGATGGGCGACGGGTACACCCACCTTGCCGACCTCGCCGCGGGCCATCTCGCTGTCGGGGTCGTAGCCCGTCTGGGTCGGCAGGTCGAACGCGATCGACAGACCCGTCTGCCCCTTGGCGAGGTTGGTCCGGTAGAGCTCGTTCGACGCGGTGGCCGTCGAGTGGCCCGAGTAGGTCCGCATCATCCACGGGCGGTCACGTTCGTTCGTCACGATCACTCCTCTGCAAATTCCGTCTCAAGGTTGCGGGGCGACGGGTCGATGAAACGTTGTCCGACCGACAACGCCGGGCCACAACGATGTGGCGGGAACCTCCGACCGGCATCTGGGACAAACGGTCGGTCAGATCTCGATGCCGGTGGGTGGCGGCCCACCGGCATCGGGTACCACTCTCTCTTGATGGCCTCGACTGGCCGCCGTTCGCTGGCGCTCGCGGTTCTTGATGGCCTCGACTGGCCGCCGTTCGCTGGCGCTCTCTTCGGCTGCTCTCGGCTGGGGCTCGTCGCTGGCGCTTCCCTCTCCCCGGCTGCTCTCGGCTGGGGCTCGTCGCTGGCCCACTCCGTTTCGATGGCCTCGACCGGCCGCTGGTCGGCGATCACGACACGGCCTCGTGCAGGTGTGCGAGGTACTCGTCGCGTGGGATCGCGATCACGCCGAGCGAGGCGAGGTGTGGGGTCACCCACTGCACATCCACGAGCGTCACCCCGACGTCGCGCAACCATTCGACCAGGTGGACGAGCGCAACCTTCGAGGCGTCGGTGTCGGTGTGGAACATCGATTCGCCGGCGAACAGTCCCGCGATGTGGACGCCGTACAGCCCTCCGACCAACTCGTCCGAGCCCGGGCGGTAGACCTCGATCGAGTGTGCCCAGCCCAGATCGTGCAGACGTTCGTAGGCGTCGACGAAGTCCCGGTCGATCCACGCCCCGGATCGCCGCGGATCGCCGCACGCCTCCATCACCTCGCGGAACTGCGTGTTCATCCGCACGTCGTACCGCCGGACGCTGCGGCGAAGTGAACGCGTCACACGGAGCCCGTCGAGCGGCAGGACGCCCGGGGGTCGGGGGAGAACCAGGCGATCCGACGACGGTCGAACGGCATCGGGAACATCCCGTTGCGGTAGCCGGCGAGCAGCGTCCCCGGCTCCAGGTCGGCCCCGATGGCGACGATGTCGCTGTCGTCCACCGGGCCGTCGGTCGGCATCGTCCACCGGGACGCCGGGGGCTCGATGGGGGTGATGGGACGTTGACCAGTCAAGCCGCTCGGCCGCTCGCGTCCTTCACTCACGCTGTCATCCTCGCGCTCGGTGCCGCCGAATGCCCGACCGGTCGGTGTTCATCAGTACGAGTAGAACCCCTGGCCGCTCTTGCGTCCGAGTTGGCCCGCCGCGACCTTTCGGCGCAGCGTCGGCATCGCGGCGTAGTTGGGGTCCCGGAACTCTGCGTACAGGGCGTCGAGGATCGACAGCGAGGTGTCCAGCCCGACGAGGTCGAGAAGTGCGAACGGCCCCATGGGGAACCCGCAACCGCCCTGCATCGCGGTGTCGATCGATTCCATCGATGCCGTGCCGTTCTCGCTCAGCCGGACCGCGTTGTTGAGGTACGGGAACAGCAGGGCGTTCACGATGAACCCGGCGCGGTCCTCGACGACGACGGCGTCCTTGCCACACCGCTGCGCGAACGCCGTGGCTCGCCCGATCGTCTCGTCGCTCGCCGTGACGGGTCGCACGATCTCGACCAGACTCATCACCGGGGCAGGGTTGAAGAAGTGGATCCCGCACACGAGCGAGGGTCGTTGCGTCGCCATCGCCAGCTCGACGACCGGCAGCGTCGACGTGTTGGTGGCGAGCATTCCCTCGGGCTTGACGATCTGTTCGAGTTCGGCGAAGAGCGCCTTCTTGATCGCCAGGTCCTCGACGACGCTCTCGATCACGAGATCGCAGTTCGCGAGCTGGCCCAGGTGGTCGGTGACCCGGATGCGGCCGACGATGGCGTCGCGTTCGTCAGTGGTCAGACGCTCCTTGGCCACGTGCCGGTCGAGGCCGGCACCGATCGTGGACAGGACGCCTTCCGCGCCGTCCATCGTGCGCGACCGCACGACCACGTCGTGACCGGCGCGGGCCGCGACCTCGGCCAGCCCCGCGCCCATGATGCCCGAACCGACGATGCCCACCTCGAAGATGTCTGCCATACGGGCAGGATAGTTACCGGCGGGTAACCACCGTCAACTCGAAGCGCCGGAAACGTCGTCCGTGTCGTGGTGCCGGCTCATCCCCAGGCGAACACCGGCTGCTCGAGGTGATCGACCCGTTCGCCGACGTGCCCGAGCAGTCCGACCTGCCGGAACTGGTACAGCACCGCCCCGGTGGGCGCGTGGATGAGGTCCCGGCCGAGCGGCACCTGGACTACCGGACGGTCGCTCTCGGGGATCGCCACGAACCGCGTCTCGCCGTCGCGGAGCGCGTGGAGGCCGATCCGGTACACCGCGACGACTTCGTCGGGGGACGGGCGGAGTTCGCCGGCGCCACCCGCCCAGATGACGATCGGCGTGATGACGTACCCCGATCGGGTCGGGTAGTCGTCGAGCCAGCCCACGACGGCGTCGGTGCCGAGCCGGAGCCCGACCTCCTCGTCGAGCTCGCGGAGCGCGGCCTCGACCGGCGTCTCGCCCGGGTCGAGGCGTCCACCCGGGAGCGCCCATTGGTTGGCGTGGTTGTTGAGCCGTGACGCACGCCGGCAGAGGAGGAACGCTGCCCCGCCGGCGACGCCCGTCATGCGGCCGTCGAGGCCGTCGGTCGCTCCGGGAACGCGCTCCATGGTCCAGTCGGCCGGCATCTGCGCGTCGTGGTGATCTTCGCCGATGTCGCTGTCGGTGAGGACGATCGCCACGGCAGCGTGCTTGCGACCCTCGAGTTCGGTGGTCCGACGTTCGTGCCGGCCGAGCCGGTCGGTGAGCCGTTCGCGAAGCTCGGAGGAATAGTCGATGAGGTCGGGAGCGTTCACGATGTGTCCACTGTCGCATCGCTCCGTCATGAAGTGCGAACCCGACCGGACGAACCCGAACCGGCGAACCCGAACCGGCAACGTCCGGAACAGAACGAGGAACGATGGCCCGACACCGGCTGCACAACGAGGATTGGGGTTTCGAGACGAACTGCTTCGTCTGCGAACCGACGAACGACCAGGGGCTGCGGATCGCCTTCTTCCTCGACGACGAGCGTCAGGTCGTGACGGCCGAGTTCGAGCTGACCGACGCGTTCAGCGGAGCGCCGACGCTGGTGCACGGCGGGGTCACGCTGGCCGTGATGGACGAGGCGATGGCGTGGGCGTGCATCGCGATCGGCGGGCAGTGGGCGGTCACCGCCGAGACATCGACCCGGTTCCATCGAGCGGTGCGGGTGGGACATCCGTTACCGCGTCGATGCTCGGATCGTCGACCACGACGGTGGGGTGATGTACGCGGACGCCCGACTCCTCGATGGCGGTGATCGGCTGCGTGTCGAGTCGACGGCATCGTTCACCACGCTCGGCGAGGCGCAGGCGGCACGACTCACCGGCGTCGAGGTCGACGATGCCAACCGGACGTTCCTCGGTGGCACCTGAGCGGTCGTTCGTCAGGTGAGGGGCCGACGACGCCGGCGGCCGGAATGCCCGCCGATCAGTTCACGCAGGCACTCGGCGGACACGACGTGGATGCCTCGCTCGTCTGGTCGGCGTGCTCGCCCAGCATCGAACGGATCGCGGCGAGGCATCCGGCGTTCAGTCGGAACCACGCCCACTTTCCACGCTGTTCCCGTTCGATCACGCCGGCCTGGACGAGTTGTGAGAGGTGATGGCTCACGGTCGGCTGTGACTTGTCGACGGCTGCGGGGAGCACACACGCGCACAGCTCTCCGGTCGGCGATGTGGCGATCAGCGACAGCAGGCGCAAGCGGGTCGGGTCGGCGAGCGCCTTGAGCTGGTGTGCCAGCGATGTCGCGTCGTCGTCGTCGAGCGGTGTCTCGAGAACGCAGCAGTTCGGCGTCGTCGTGGCGAGCATCGGATCGGTCATGGAAACATATTGACAGGTCTCGATATGTCGTGCAACATATCGACATTCATCGATACGAAAGGATGTGGCGCATGCGCCTCCAACTGGCCCTCAACGTGACCGACCTCGACGAGGCGGTCGACTTCTA
>CAXBAZ010000223.1:0-6584 GCA_963973395.1 uncultured Acidimicrobiaceae bacterium | reverse complement strand
ACGACGCGTTCGGCACGCAACTCGGCGCCGTCGGTGAGTCGGACCCCGGCGACCGCCCCGTCGCGCACCAGTAGCCGCTCGACCATGGCGTCACACCGGATCCGACCCCCGGCGGCCTCGAAGCTGGCCCGAACCGCGTCGGTGAGGGCACCGCTCCCCCCGGCCGGTCGACCGGTCTTGATCAGGTGGCGGGTGGCGTAGATCGCCGCGGCCATCCCGGTTCCGGGCGTCGTGGGCGGCACACCCCACACCGTCGGGCCGCTGCTGACGCCCGGCATGGTGACGTGCCAGTCGTCGAAGTAGTCGCCCATCACGTCGGCGACGCTCGACCGGCTCCAGCGCAGCAAGCGGGCCGCGCCGGCGCCCCGCTTGGACGCGACGACACCGAGCATCCGTGTGAACGACGGCGTCGTACGAGCCATCTCGAGCGCGAGTTCGGCGACCGGGAGTGCATCCGCGAGGTAGCGCCGGTAGCCGGCCACCTGCGACGGGTACGCGGCGGCGAGCGCGTCGAGTTGCGCCTCGACGTCGTGCATGAACACCCACGGGGCCGCTCCGTCGTGGAAGCGCTGGATGCCACTGATCTCCGACTCGACGTAGCGCAGGCCGTACGCCGCGAGGTCGAGTTCGTCGGCCACCGGCATCCCACGAACCATCGTGTGATCGCAGTTGCAGATGTTGAATCGAGCGTCGAGGTCGGTGACAGTGGATGCACAGCCGCCGACGTCGGGTCGTGCCTCCACGAGCAGCGTGTCGACCCCGGCGCGGGCGAGGTATGCCGCGCAGATCAAGCCGTTGTGCCCACCACCGACGACGATGACATCCGCATCCATCGGGCCGACGCTAGTGGTGCCGGGCGGAAGTCCGTTGGCGGAAGCACAGCATCGTCGGAGCCGGAATCGGGCAGCCCGGGTGTTGCACGCTCGTGCGAGGATGATCTGATGGGTGCTGCGCGACGAACCGACGTGGTGGTGGTGGGCGGCGGACACAGCGGCTTGTCGATGAGTAGACAGCTGGCCGACCGCTCGGTCGACCACGTCGTGCTCGAACGCGACGAGGTGGCCAGCAGCTGGCGGCAGCAGCGGTGGGACTCGTTCACCCTGCTCACACCGAACTGGCAGACCCGGCTGCCCGGCGTCGGGTACGACGGCGACGATCCGGACGGCTACATGACCGGCGCGCAGATCGCCGACTTCATCGCCGGGTACGCGACCGCGATCGAAGCGCCCGTCGAGTGCGGGTCGGAGGTCACGCGCGTCAGTCGCGGCGGTGACGACTACTCGGTCGCGACGTCGAAGGATACGTGGACGTGTCGAGCTGTTGTCGTCGCCGGAGGCGCCTGCAACCTGCCGACGATGCCCGATTTCGCGGCGGCGGTACCACCCGGGATCATGCAGGTGAGCCCACTCGAGTACCGCTCTCCCGACCAGCTACCCGACCGAGGGGTACTGGTCGTCGGAGCCGCCGCGACCGGTGTGCAGCTCGCCGAGGAGATCCACGCATCGGGGCGGCCGGTGACGTTGTCGGTCGGTGAGCACGTCCGGATGCCTCGCACCTACCGCGGATTCGACATCCAGCATTGGATGGAGGCGATCGGTCGCCTCGACGAGCGCTACGACGAGGTCGACGACGTCGGCAAGGCGCGCAAGGTCGCCTCACCCCAGTTGGTCGGCACCCCCGAGCGGCGCACGATCGACCTCAACCGGTTGGCCGCGATGGGAGTGCAACTGAGGGGTCGGCTCGGAACCGTCCGCGATGGCGTCGCGATGTTCTCCGGCGGTCTGCGGAACCACTGTGCGCTGGCGGATCAGAAGCTCGGACGGCTGCTGAACGACATCGATGCGTGGATCGAGGAGGCGGGAGTCGACAGGATCGGCGAGCCGGAGCGTCTCGAACCGACGCAGGTGCCGAAGGGCGCACCGCTGACGCTCGACCTCGACCGCGGTGAGATCGGCGCCGTCGTGTGGGCGACCGGATTCCGACCCGACCTCTCGTGGATCGACCGGGCGCTGTTGGACGATCGCGGCGCGCTCCGCCACGACGGTGGCGTGTGCGAACCGCCGGGCATCTACGTGCTCGGCACCACGTTCCTGCGGCGTCGGAGGTCGAGCTTCATCCACGGCGCCGCCGCGGATTCCGCCGAGCTCGCCGATCACCTCGTCGCGAACCTCTCCCGGTAGAGCAGCTCAGGGTGTGGTGCCGATGTAGCCGAACAGTTGGATCCGGCCGCGCAACGGAAGTCCGTCGCGGACGTGTTGGCGGGCCAGTTCCGCGGTCCGGGCGAGGAACTCGTCCTCACCGATGCTCTGGATCGCCTCGTAGGCGGGGCCGGTCGCGGCGAGTCCGCGGGCGTACGTGTCGGGGTCGGCGTACTCGAAGTAGAACGGGATCGCGAAGCGCTCCTCGACCTCGAACCCCCGCTCGGCCAGGAAGGCCTCGCCGACGCCCGGGCGCCCGAGTGACACCATCTCGGACTGGTGCTCGACGCTGTCTTCGGTGGCCCACAGGAACGGTGCCATCATCCAGGCCCCGTCCGATCTGCCCACGTTGCCCCAGCAGGTGAGTGCGAGACGCCCTCCGGGAGCGAGCACACGGAACGCCTCGTCGACCGCGCCGGGCGTGGTTCCCCAGATGCCGCGGAAGCTGGTGACGATGCTGAAGCTGCCGTCGTCCCACGGCAGGGCGCCCATGTCACCGACCTGGATGTCGGCGTCGGGACTGCGGTCGCGAGCGATGGCCACGAGACGTGGCGACGCATCGATGCCGGCGCAGGAGGCGCCACGGATCGCAGCGAGCTCGAGTGCCAAACCCGATCCGCACGCCATGTCGAGGACGCGGTCACCGTGACCGATGCCGAGCCGTTGGTGCATCGTCACGTATTCGCGGCAGTTGGACGGTTCGGACAGCGTCGCGAAGTCCACCGCCTTCCGTCCCCACCCCTCGTCGACCATCTCCCACTGCACGGCGAACCCCCTCGACCGATCGATGCCCACCCTACCGATCGTCATCCGAGCCCGGCGACCGCGCGACGGTCGGAAATCCGCTGTCGTCGGCTTCGGATCGGGACTACGGTGCCGCGCTGGGGGAAGATCAGAGGAGAGTGGCGACCATGAACGATGAAGTCAACGGTGTCCCGTGCGACAAGATGTTCGGGGCGATCGCGAAGGTTCGGGACGACGGCGAACTGGCACAGTTCAGGTTCTCGGCGACGAACCAGTGGGTGGAGGGCACGGCGAGCGAGTCGTCGATCTACGAGTGGTACGGCATGGGCGGCGACCACGTTCACGCCGACCGGTTCAGCTTCAAGGCCGACCATCCCACGCTCGGTCACGGCCACGGCCCCACACCGCAGGAGTACGTGCTCCATGCGCTGGCGGCATGCATCACCGCCGGTATCGCAACAGGCGCAGCGGCCCGGAGCATCCCGATCCGCGCCATCTCGTCGAAGGTGAGCGCCGACATCGACGTGCGAGGTGTGCTCGGCGTCGATCCCGACGTGCGCAAGGGCTTCAGCAACGTCGACATCGAGTTCGAGATCGACGCCGACTGCGACGACGAACAGAAGGACGCCCTCCTGGCCGGCGGTACCAAGTACTCCGCCGTGTTCGACATGCTGGCGAACCCCACCGAGGTCAACATCTCCCGGAGCTGATCCCGCTGGGATCTTCGTCGGGTCCGCATTCTGAGCGCGCCTCGCGTACCGACGCAAGCTCCGACCGTACGAACCGTCGACGTCCGTCAGGGGCCCAGGATCGCATGCCGCGCGATCACGTGCAGGAGCACGTTGGCGCCGGCCACGATGTCGTCGGGTTCGGTGTACTCGGCGATGTTGTGGCTCAGACCGGCGACGCTCGGCGTGAAGATCATCGAGGTCGGGCACACCCGCGCGAGCATCTGGGCGTCGTGCCCCGCACCGCTCGACATGCGGTGGGTGCTGTACCCCAGCGCAACCGCGGTGTCGTCGACCGAGCGGACCATCCCGGGGTCGAACGACACGGGCTCGAATCGCGCCAGCGAGCGGCGCTCGACGTCGATCCCTTCGTCGGCGGCGACGATCTCGACGAACTCCACCAGCCGTTGCTCGGCCACCCGGAGATCGCGCTCGCTCGTGTTCCGCAGATCGACGGTCATCGTGACCGTCGACGGCACGACGTTGACGAGGTTCGGGTGGATGTCCATCCTGCCGACCGTCGCCACCTGGTCACCGCCGAGCTCGATCGTCAGGTCGCGGACGAAGGCGGCGATGCGAGCCGCCGCGTACAGCGGATCGTGCCGCAGCCGCATCGGTGTGGTGCCGGCGTGTGCGGACTGGCCGGTGATCGTCAACTCGGTCCACGAGATGCCCTGGACGCCCTCGACGACGCCGATCGTGACGCCGGCGTCCTCCAACAGCGGGCCCTGCTCGATGTGGAGCTCGACGAAGCAGTGTGGGAACGAGATCGCCGGCACCGGACGTGCCCCCCGATAACCGATCCGATCCAGCTCGTCGCCCAGTCGGGCACCGTCGTCGGCGGCGCGGATGTCGAGTGCGTCCTCGATCCCGATCCCGCCGACGTACGCCAGACTGCCGAGCATGTCGGGCGCGAACCGGGCGCCCTCCTCGTCGGTGAAGAACGCCACCGTGATGCCGCGGTCGGTCTGTACGTCGCTCGACATCAGGGTCTCGACGACCTCGAGTCCGGCGAGCACGCCGAGGTTGCCGTCGAACCGGCCACCGGTCCGCACCGTGTCGATGTGGGAGCCGGTCATCACCGGGGCGAGGCTCGGGTCGGCGCCGGGCAGCGTGGCGAACACGTTGCCGATCTGGTCGATCTCGACCGTGAGCCCCAGGTCACGCATCCAGGTGACGACGAGGTCGCGGCCGTCCCGGTCGGCGTCGGTGAGCGCCAGCCGGGCGCATCCCCGCTCACCGTTCGGTCCCATCACGGCACCGACCTCGCCGAGCGCTTCGATCCGGCGCTGCAACCGGTCGCCGTCGATCCGAAGTTCCGTGACGGACGTGCTCATGAGCAGGGAAGATACCGGAATACCGCACACGGCAGCCGGGTTGCACCCACCGACGCCACTGCGGTGTCGGAAAGTGCGTGAAACATGAACTCGGGTTCGTTGCAACTCGGCCGGGTGTCGGGCATCTCGGTCAAGGTCCACTGGAGCGTCGGCCTGATCGCCATGCTGCTCGGCGTCAGTCTCGCCCAGAGGATGGGCGTCGTCGCTGCCACCGTCGCCGTCGTGGCGTTCATGGTGTCGATCCTCGCCCACGAGTTCGCACACGCGTTCACGGCCCGCCGTTTCGGCGTCGGTACCGAGTCGATCCAACTGTGGGCGCTCGGCGGCGTGGCGCGCCTGACGCGTGAATCCCCGTCCGCCAAGGCCGAGGGTTGGATCGCCGCTGCCGGCCCGATCGCCAGTGTCGGCATCGCGCTCGGCGGTCTCACCGGCTGGTGGCTGCTCGACGGCGCCGACAGCGGCAGCAGCTTCGTCGCGGTGCTCGGATGGCTCGGCATCATCAACGCGCTGCTGGCCGTGTTCAACCTGCTCCCGGGCGCCCCGCTCGACGGAGGCAGGATCGTCAAGGCCGTGCGCTGGTCGATCCACGGCGACCGGCACCGCGAAGCGGGCCGCGCCGGCATCGTGCTCGGATGGTTGGTCGCGGCGTCAGGGTTCCTGTTCATCCTGCGCGACCAGAGCGGGATCTGGCTGGTCGTCACCGGCGCATTCATCGCCGTCAACGCCCACGTCGAGATCGCCGCGGCGACGATCGCCGGGAAGTTGGCCGGATCGAAGGTCCGCGACCTCACCTGGTTCGGTCTGGCCGAGGCCGGCGAAGACATGGACGCCGACTCGATGCTGTGGCAGCGGGGCCGTCTGGGCTCGGCCGGCGCCGTCACGGTCACCGATTCGGCGGGCGCCCCTCGTGGTCTGGCGTTCGAGGACGACATGTGGGCGGTACCGGCCGACCAGCGCCCGTGGGTGATGCTGACCCAGATGATGGTGCCGTTCGACCGCACCGCGCAGGTCGGACCCGACGACGACCTGTCGTCGGTGCTCCCCAAGATCAACCCGGCCCGTCCGATCGTGACCGTCTGGCAGGACGGTCGACTCGTCGGCCTGGTACCGCCACGTCGGCTCCGCGAACGTCTGGCCGACGCCGGACTGTGATGCCGAGATCGGTACCGCGGACGCCCGGTCAGGCGTCGGCCACGGTCCAGTCGCGCTTGGCGACCGGCGGCTGATCCGACCAGGGGAAGTTGATCCACAGGTCGGTCCGCTTCCACACGTAGTCGCACTTCACGACGGAGTGCGACTTCTCGTAGATCACCGCGGTGCGAACCTCGCCGACCTTGCCCTCACAGAACTCGTCGACGCTCTTCAGCGTGTGGCCGGTGTCGGCCACGTCGTCGACGATCAGGATCTTGGCGTCGTGCAGGTCGACGAAGTCGGGCGCGGGCGGCAGGATGCGCGGCACTTCGAGGCGCTCGTCGACGCCCGTGTAGAACTCGACGTTCATCGTGTAGGTGTTCTTGACCGAGAGCGCGTAGCCCATCGCTCCGCCGATCAGGAGGCCGCCACGTGCGATCGACAGC
>CAXBAZ010000222.1:0-6589 GCA_963973395.1 uncultured Acidimicrobiaceae bacterium | reverse complement strand
GCCGGCCGGGGCCGCCCCGGCGTCGGCGGCCGCGGAGGTGGTGGCGTTCATGTCGGCCTGTGCCGGTTCGGCGGCGGCCGGTTCGGCAGCCGGTTCGTCGGCCACGGTGAAGTGTTCACCGCTGACGGTGCTGCTCGGTGTGTCGTCGGTGTCCCTGCTGCCGGCGGCCCAGCCCGGTGCTTCTGCGACCGGGTCGGTCGGCACCTCGCTGCCGTGCTCGGCGGGTGGTGCGTCGGAGCCCGCCGCGACCGTGGACTCGGTCGCCGTCGGAGGAACGGCCACTGCGGACGTGTCTGCACCGTCTGCAGCGTCTGCGCCGTCTGCATCGCGCGAGAGGTAGGCAGTGATCGTGCTCCCCGTCGGCACGATGGCCACGACCGACCACCCGGCCCGGGACTGCTCGCTGAGTTGGTCCGCCAGTGCACCTGCCTCGTAGGACGACACGCTGATCGAGGAGAATTCCTGCATAGTGCGTCACCCTAGTTCGTGCCGTACGCCGATGCTCGGTGCCAGGGCGCTCAGCGGAGAGGTCGCTGCGCTCCTGTTGATTCCGCTGAGCTGCCCTCGTGACGATTGGTCGCAGATCGCCGATCGGCTCACGCTCCGGGCAGCGGTGGCGGCGGCGTCGGGACCTTCGTCACCAATCGGCCGTCGCGCGGCCACCGCGGCCGCTGGTCGGCACATACTGGTCGTGTGGTCGACACGATGCAGACCCTGACCGCGCTCCTTGCGTTCGTCGCCGGTGGCGGTGCGCTCCTGTTGCTGCTGGCCAGGCTCGTGGCGACTCGGCTGCCGGTGGCAGCCACGATCGGTCGTGCCGTGGTCGCGATGCGGGCACCGTTGACGTTCGCCGTCGCCGCGGTGGCCACGGCGGGCAGCCTGTACTTCTCCGAGAGCGCCGGCTACGTGCCGTGCCGGCTGTGTTGGTTCCAGCGGATCGCGATGTATCCGATCGCCGTCGTCGCGCTCGTCGCCCTGGTGCGCCGTGACCGTGCCGCCCGCTGGTACGTCCTGCCGATGGCAGTGATCGGTGCGGCGATCTCGGCGTACCACGTGCTGATCGAGTGGGGTTGGCTGAACGACTCCGAGGCGTGCGCACTGTTCGGCCCGTCGTGCGCCGATGTCTGGTTCGAGGCGTTCGGCTTCGTGACGTTGGCGTTGATGGCGCTGGCTGGTTTCGTGTCCATCATCGTGCTCAACACCGTGTCGTTCGACCCGGTCGACCCCGAGGAGAACTCGTGATCAACGCTCGCCGTTTCGTCGTCGTCGGCATCGCCGGCGCGCTCGCCCTGACCGCATGCGGCGGCGGTGACGACGGTGACGACACCGGGTCGGCCACGACGTCGTCGCCGGCGTCGCCCACCGATGCCACCGACCCCACCGATCCCACCGATTCCCCCGGCCCGACCGAGCCGAACGCACCCGACGAGGTGACGCCCACGATCGCACCGGACCTTCCCGACGAGTTCCTCGACGGGGTCGGACCGGTTGCCGTCGTCGGCGAGCCGCTGCCGCCGTACCCGATGGAAGGCGACGACCCGGCCGTCGGCATGACGGCGCCGGTCCTGATCGGTGAGACGTTCGACGGTGAGCCCGTGCGGCTCGACGCGTCGGTCGACGGTCCGACCTGGGTCGTCTTCCTCGCCCACTGGTGCCCGCACTGCAACGACGAGATCCCGGTGATCAACCAGCTCCGCGACGAGGGCCGGATCCCCGACGGTGTCGACGTCGTCGGCGTGAGCACGGCGTTCAACCCGGGTCGGCCGAACTGGCCTCCCGGCGAGTGGCTCGACGAACTCGATTGGACCTTCCCGGCGATCCCGGACGGCATCGACATCGAGCGCGAGACGTACATCGCGGCCGACGCGTTCGGCATCGGCGGGTTCCCGTTCTCGGTGCTGATCGACGGCGACGGCACTGTGGTCGAGCGTTGGTCGGGCGGTCGTCCGATCGACGAGCTCGAGTCGTTGGTCGCCGACAACCTCGGGTCCGCCTGACGCCGGTCGGGCGGCTCAGCCGTCCGACCCTGATCCGAGCCGCTCGGCGTGCATCAGCACGGAGCGGAGCGGGCGGCCGAGCGCCGCGGCGGCGCGCTGTGCGTCATCGTGCTCGACCTTGACCCGACCGTCGCTCACCTTCACTCGAACCTGGTGGCCGTCGACGGAGACCGTTCGCTCGTCGCGCTGCTGCGGCCAGCGCTGCACGGTCGTCGCCCGCACGCCGAGCGTGCCGGTCTCGTCGATCAGGCGCCGGCGCACCCGTTCGAACGACGCGTCGTCGCACAGCGCACTCACCGTGTGGGCGGGGCGGCCCTTCTTCATCACGATCGGTGTCACCCAGGCATCGTGGGCGCCGTCGTCGAGCAGGACGGTGATCGTGTGGGCGAGCACCTCACCCGTCACGTCGTCGACGTTGGCCTCCAGCAGGTGACACGGACGGCCGGCCCAGCCGGCGGCGTCGGCCGCGGCGTGTTCAGCGGTGCCGACGACCGCTTGGACGACGTTGGGACGACCGGGCGGGTCGGCGGTGCCCGCGCCGAATCCGGTGGCCTGCACCGTCATCGCCGGCATCGGCCCACAAGCGTTGCCGAGCACGGTGAGCAGTGCGACCCCGGTGGGGGTGGCCAGCTCCATCGTCGTGTCGATACCGATCGTGCGTGCACCGGTGGCCGCGAGCAGCCGCGTGACGGCCGGCACCGGGTTCGGGAGCCGGCCGTGGGCGGTGCCGACCGTGCCGTGCCCGACGGCGATCGGCGAGTACGTGAGGTGCCGGATACCGAGGTCGTGCAGCGCGGCACACACGCCGACCACGTCGAGGATCGAATCGAGCGCGCCGACCTCGTGCAACTCGACGTCGTCGGCGTCCGTGCCGTGGATCTCGCCTTCGATCTCGGCCAGGCGTCGGTACACGGCGAGCGCGCTCGAGACGATCTCGGCGGGCATGTCGGCCCCTTCGATCAGGGCCAGCACGTCCCGAGCCGGCCGGTGCGTGTGCGGCTCGGAATGTTCGTTCGTTCGCTGCTCGTGGTCTTGGTCGTGGTCGTCGTCGTGGTCGTCGTCGTGGTCGTGGTCGTGGTCGTGCTCGTCGTCGATCGCGATGTTGGTCCAGAGCGACGCGACCCCGCACCGCTGGACCGGTTCCCAGGTGGCGGCGAATCCGTCGATGCCGAGCGCCCCCCAGGCGTCCATCACGGCGAGACGGTCGGCCCCGGCGTCGATCAACGCGGCGAGGAGCATGTCGCCCGCCACCCCGGCGCAGCAGTTGAACCAGACGGTTCGGGTCATGAGCGCAACATTCTCACGATGGCCGACGCGGCACCGAAACCGTTGTCGATCCCGACCACGGTGACCCCGCTCGCACACGAGGCGTGCATCGCGAGCAGGGCGGTGACCCCGTCGAGTCCGGAGCCGTAGCCGACCGATGTCGGCACGGCGACGACCGGGCACGAGGTGAGTCCACCGATCACGCTGACGAGTGCCCCCTCCATGCCCGCGACGGCGATGATCGCATCGGCCGACGTGATCTCGTCGAGGTGGGCGAGCAGGCGGTGCAGCCCGGCGACCCCGACGTCGTGGCGCCGACGGGCCTCGATGCCGTAGGCGGCGAGCGTGACCGAGGCTTCGTCGGCCACCGGGATGTCGGCCGTGCCCGCCGTGACGACGAGCACCTGTCGGTCGGTGGCCACCGGGGGCCGTCTCCACAGCAGCGTGCTGCCGTGCCGTTCGCCGCCCGGATGGGCGGCTGCCAACACGTCCGCCTGGTCGTCGTTCGTGCGTGTGACCAGCACCGGCCCGTCGCCGTGTTCGAGCAGCTCGGCCACGATGCGGACGCACTGATCAGCCGACTTGCCCGGTCCGTACACGGCCTCGGGCACGCCTTGTCGAAGTGTGCGGTGATGGTCGACGAGGGCGTCGCCGACATCGGCGAACGGGAGCCGGCGCAGCGTGCGCATCGCATCGTCGGGAGCCACCGAACCGTCGCGGATGTCGTCGATCAGCTCGCGCAGCGTCGCCTCGTCCACGTCCGACATCGTGCCAGGAAGGTGAGATGACACGCGAACCGCACCCGATCGTCACAGGGGCAGTCACCGGAATGACGAAGGAGGGAGTGACGAAGGGGTGAACGACGAAGCAGCGCAGCGACAAATCCGTCGAGCGCCCGGACACATCGCGAATCGGCAACGATCGCGGGCGGCCTGGCCAATAGCCTCGTCATCCATGACCAGCGAACCGTCCGTCGACCCGTCGAGCGCTCGGCCGAGCGTCGGGTTCTTCGGACCGTTCGGCACGTTCACCGAGCAGGCGCTCCGGACGCAGGAGGATCTGGTCGGCGGCGAGGTGATCGCGTACCGGACCGTCCCCGACGTGCTCGACGCCGTGACGGCCGGCGACATCGACCTCGGATTCGTCCCGATCGAGAACTCGACCGAGGGGATGGTCAACTTCACGCTCGACGCGCTGGCGTTCGACCACGAACTGGTCATCGTCCGCGAGGTCGTGCTCGACATCCACATGTGCCTCGCCGCCAGACCGGGGACGCAGCTCGCCGACGTGCGTGAGGTGTTGTCGATCCCCGTCGCCACGGCGCAGTGCCACCGGTTCCTGCGCGAGCACCTGGCCGACGCCGAGATCCGAACCGCGGTGTCGACCGCGGGCGCGGCGCAGGCCGTCAGCGAGGACGACAGTCCCGGTCTCGCTGCGATCGCTCCCCGGGTCGCCGCGGTCCGCTACGGCTTGGACGTGCTCGCCGACAACATCGAGGACCACGAGGGCAATCAGACCCGGTTCGTCGTCGTCGCCCGCACCGGCGTGCCGGCGCCGACCGGACACGACCGCACCGCACTCGTCGTGTACCAGCGGGCCGACGAGCCGGGCAGTCTGATCTCGATCCTGCAGGAGTTCGCAGCTCGCCGACTCAACCTGTCGAACCTGATCTCGCGGCCGACCAAGTCGGGCGGGCTCGGTGACTACTGCTTCATCGTGTTCGCCGAGGGCCACATCGCCGACGACTTGATGGCCGACACGATGCGGGCGCTGCACTCGAAGCAGGCTGCGGTGAAGTTCTTCGGGTCGTGGCCGCGCGCCGACGAGCGGGCGCAGGACGCTCGCGAGCACGCCGACGAGCGCTGGCGGGCCGCCGACGACTGGGTCGCCGACCTCCGCCGGAACATCGATGTCTGAGTTGCACTACGAGTTGACGGCGACCGGGTCGGGCACCGGTCCGACGAGGTCGGGCGACGGACACGGATCGGGTGGTGTCGATCCCACGAGCCACGGCCGTGGGCACGGCCGGTGTTCGAGCGCCGCGACCCAACGGGTGACGTAGTCGGTGATCGCGTACGCCCCGGACCGTGTGACGTGGGTGCCATCGCCGAACCAGTCCTGGCGCCGGTCGCTGTATCCGAACCAGTCGGCGAGCACGACGTCGGAGTACTGCGGCAGCGTGGTCAACCAGCGCAGGTCGATGTTGTTCTCCCGGTAGGCGCGGCGGGGGGTGTCGCGTCGGACGGTCTCGTTCTGCGTGAACCACACGATCGTGTGAGCGCCCTTCGCCCTCGACGCCGTGACGACGGCGTCGAACTCGCGGGGGAAGTCGCTGAACCAGTCGTTGTACCCCGCCTTGACCACGATGATGTCGAGTGTGCCGGGCGTACCCAGGATCGCCTCGACGGCGGTGTTCGGCGTGCGGTTCGTGACGTTGCTGTGACAGGACGGGCGCAGGAGCCGTCGGCACGACTCGGCGTCGATGACGGCGTCGAAGCCGCGGAGTGCGACCCAGGAGCCGGTGTACACGTCGAGACCGGCGAGCGTCGAGTCACCGACCAACAGCGCCCGCGCGCGGGTCGGTGTGTTGGCTGCCGGCGGTTCGGTGGCCGCGACCGGAGTTCCGACGAACCATCCGGCGAGGTCGACGACGAGGTCGGTGCCGGCCAGCGACCAGTAGGCGAGCCCGCGATCACTGACCCGAGTGATCGCTGCGTTGGCGACGGTGTGGTTCCAGAACGCCGGGTTCACCGTGGAGGTCGCCGGTCGAGCGGTTCCCGCCGGGAACGCGCTGACGAATCCGGCGCGATCGGAGTCGGTGACCGTGACGTTCGTGACGACCGATGCCACGGCCTGCCCTGATGCGTCGACGTCGATCGGGAACTCGATCGTCCCGCCCGGATGTAGTCGCGGCCCGCCGAGGCGTGTGTCGAGGATGCGGGTCGGTGCGAGCGGTCGGAACAGGCCGTTCGTCGAATCCGCTGCCGTCGACCCCGTGAACCACCCGGTGAGGTCGACGATCACGTGGCCGCCCGTGAGCGAGCGGACCGTGAATCCCGCCGCGGACACCGGCACGATCAGCGAGGCCGCTGTGGCCTGGCCCGTTCCGTCGAGGTTCATGAACGATGTGGTGCGCACGGGCGAGCCGGCCGGTCGGACCGACAGGTATCCGGGCGCGGTTTCGCCGACGCTCGTGACGTTGACGACCAGCGCTGACGCATCGGGCTCGACCCCTGCCGGTATCGGGATCGTGAGGTCGTCGTGTCGGCCGAGCGGTGCACCACCGTCGCCCGGTGTGCGGGTGTCGACGAGCCGCTGGGCCGTGA
>CAXBAZ010000221.1:0-6623 GCA_963973395.1 uncultured Acidimicrobiaceae bacterium | reverse complement strand
CGGCCGGCGCGGTGTACGGCGCGCACGTCGAACGGCTCCTGGCCGAACGCCTCGGCTTGGTCTGGGAGACGCCGAACCGACGCGTTCCAATGCGCGAGATCACCGGGATTCCCGCCGCTCTGATTTCCCGCTTCTCGACGCGTCGCGCCGATGTGCTCGCCACCTACGACCGCCTCGAAGCACAGTGGCGCGAAGTCCACGGCCGCAGCCCGACCACAGCCGAACGGGCCGAGTTGCACCAGCAGGCGACGCTGCGGTCGCGCAACCCCAAGGCCGGAGGCGTCTCCGATCTGCATACCCGATGGCGCGCTGAGTGCACCGGTGCCGAGTTGGCAGACGTGGACGCCACCGTCGCTCGAGGACGAACGGCCGAGCGGATGGCGGCGGATGGAGGTCGCATCCCATCGGCGAGCGACGAGTTGACCGGCGCGGTGTTCGACCGCCTACATCAGCAGCGTTCGTGGTGGACCCGCGCCCACATCGCACATGAGGTCGCCGACCTGATCACCGAACCGACGCTCGAAGCGATCGAGGTCGAGACGGAACGGATCGCCCAACTCTGTGTGCCGCTCGAGCGCGACGATGACGTCGAGTACGCCGACCACGACGCCGCCAAGCTCACCTCGACGACGATCCTCGACGCCGAGCGCCGGGTGCTGACCGCCGCGGACAACGCTACGACGGTCTTGGTTCCGGCCAAGCCGACGGCCGAACTCGGCAACGACCAGGCGGCCGCCGTGCGCGCCCTGTGCGCCGGCGACCGCCAGGTGCAGACCGTGGTCGGCCCAGCCGGCGCCGGCAAGACGACGATGCTGCGCTCCGTCGCCGACTCGTGGGCGGCCGCCGACCGCGAGGTGACCGTGCTCGCGTTGTCGGCCGCGGCGGGCCGGGTGGTCACGAACGAAACCGGCCTGCCCGCCCACACGATCGCGTCGTGGCGCATCGGCCAGGTCAATCTGCCTCGCGGCGGCTTGGTGATTGTGGACGAAGCCTCGATGGTGCCGACCCTGACGCTCGACCAACTCGTCCGAGTCGCGAACGCCCGCGACACGCGCGTGGCGTTGCTCGGCGACTACGCCCAGATGGGCTCGCCCGAAGCGGGGGGTCTGCTGCGCGACTTGGCCGCCAAGCCGAGCGCCGTGGAACTCGTCGCCGTGCGCCGCTTCCGGGAGGAGTGGGAGCGCAGCGCCTCGAAGCGACTACGGGCCCACGATCCCAAGATCGCAGCCGAGTACGAGCAGCGTGGGCGGATCGTCGGAACGCTCGCGACGCAAGCCACCGTGTCGGTGTGTGACGCCTGGTTCGCCGACAATGTCGACGGCCTCGACAGCGTGATCGTCGTCGAAACTGAAGCCGCTGCCGCAGCACTGTCCGGCCGCTGCCAGGAGCTGCTGCGCGTCGACGATCTGCTCGGCGAACGCGTCACCGACGCCTGCGGCGATGGCAACCCGCTCCACGTCGGCGACGTGATCCAGACCCGCCGCAACACCCGCGAACTCGCTACCAGCGACCGCACCCGAGTCCTCAACCGCGACGTGTGGCGCATCACCGGACGCTCCGCCAGCGGCGAGATCCGGGGGGTCAGCCTGACCCGCCGGGCCACTGTGACCCTCACTCGTGAGTACGTCACCGCCGACGTGGTGTTGGCCTACGCCACCACGATCGCCGGTGCCCAGGGCCGCACCACCGACACGGGTCACGTCGTCGTCACGCCGCGCACCTCGAGCGCTGCCCTCTACGTCGGTATGACCCGAGGACGACGCCACAACACCGCCCACGTCATCACCGACGGCCACGACCACGCCGAACTCGACCTCGGCGATCGCACCGCGACTCAGGCCTTCGCCGACGCGATCACGCGGACAGGCGACGGTCAGCGCTCCGCCCACAGCGTCCGAGCCGACTGGAAGATGGGCACGCCAGCACGCCAAGCCGGTCGCGCCGAGGACCGCCGCACCCGGGCAGCGGCCGACTGGTGGGAGCGAGTCCGACCCCAACTTCCACCCGCCGTCGCGACCGCTCTCGACGGCCACGACCACGAAGTGATCGGCGCCCTCGCTCACAGCACCAGCGATCACTACCGCCGCCAGTCGGTACGTGTAGCGATTCGCTCAACCCATTGGGACCACCCCAACGCTGGCCGGAACTTCGTCCGCAGGCTCGCTGCGATAACGCGCCCCGCGACACAGAGTCCGTCGCCGGGCTTGTCGTATGACCGGTACAGCGGCCGCGAGTTCGGTCGATAGGTGTCCAGCGACCTGGGGAGCGGGAGATGCTGCGCGTTGGGCGCTGCGGCAAACGTCTGCCCTTCCGAAGCACAGCTACGTGTCCACCTCGATCGGGATGGGGGCGGTGATGTCGACTCCGACCTGTTGAGCGACGGGTGTCCAGATGTCTGTGTCGACGCCAGGGGTTTCGATCGTCGCGACGAGCGAATACCGAACGGGACGGTCGTCGCGGTCGCTGGCCTTCGCGTCCTTCCACCATCCGCCGCTTGGGTAGACGGCCACGCACCCTCGGGCAGCGAGATCCGCGGCCGAACACGTCAGTTCGTCGACATGCAGCGATCCCTTGTGTCGCTGCTGCGGACCGATGATCCAACTCCCGGTGTCGACGGCGTGGCCGCTCGTTTGTCCGTCGCGAGCGTCCTTGTTGATCCGTGCTCGGAGTTCGTCTGTGGACTCAGTCGGGCGTCGGACGCTGAAGCGCAGGCCGTGCGATGGGTACTGGTAGCGCCGGAACCAACCTCGTCGTGCGGGGTTGGGCTCGATGAAGTAGGAGAGGGCGATGCGCAGCTTGCACTCTGTCGCGCCGAGGTCGGCGAGGACGTCGGTCGGCCACGGCAACTGGTGGACGTGCATTTCTCGCATCGAGCCGGCCTCGAACGGCTGGATGGTTCGCTCGACGACCAGGGTTAGCGCATCGGTCGCGCTTCGTCGCGCTCGATCGAGGTCGGGTACCCCCCAGCCATAGCGTCTGAGCGTCGTGATCCGGGTGTCAACGGTGTCGCCGAAGTGGTGTTGCATCGCCGGGGTCCATCGAGCAGAGCCGACGACGAGCGCTCGGATCGTCTCGGGCCATAGATCAGGCTGGTCGGTGCGCAGCCGACCGACGAGATTCGCCGCTTGGGCAGTCGCCGGGCTGGTTCCTTCCATGGTGGTGAGCAGCGCGCCGCCAGCCGAGAGCGATCGGCTGGTGAGAACGCCGAGAGATGGAATCGTGCCGACGACGTCTGATGGGCTCCTCCCGACGTTGCCGGCCTCCATCACGATGTCGGGCGTCATTCGCCATGGCGAGTCGAAGAGAACCGAAGTGCGGCTCAGCGGCGAGAGTTCGCCCGCTGCGGCCAGTGCGCTGTACTCGGCGAAGCCGGGCTCGGTGGGGTGGTGGTCCAGGTGGGTGCAACCGCCGACCGTGATGACGTTCCATGCTTGGGCGGGAGCCTCGGCAGGTGACTGATCACTGAGCTCCAGATGGTCTACCCCGAGCGTTTCGCGGATGTTCCCGGCGGCGGCCAGCACGAGGCGCGCTTCGCTCCCGTCGCCAGCGTCGAGGAACGTGATTCCATCGTCGTCGGTGACGATCTGGCGGCCCGCTGCGAGGGCGTCGAGTGCCGCAGACCACAACGTCGGGATGCCCGCAGCGGCCGGGTCTGTCGCCCCTTGGTGTTCTGCCGTCACGGACATCATGAAGATGCGGTCGCTCCCGGGCGAAGCGATCTCCACGCGCGCGACCGCTTCGGCGGTGACGGCGCCCCACAGCTCGGGTTCGGTTTCGCCCGCGTCCGGCAGAATCTTCACCGATTCGAGCCGGAACGGAAGTAGTTCGTTCCCGCTCCGAAGCAGGGTTGCGGCGACGTCTCCGTACAGCGCGATGCCGGCCATACCTGTGCCGTGATCTCGCACGTCTGCATCGCTCCACGTCGCATCGACCACGTGGGTGTCCTCGAGCGCGATCCCGGGAGCCAGTAGCGGGTGCGCCGCAGACACTCCCGAGTCGAGCAGGCACACTCGCAGCGAGTCCTCGGCCGGTGGCAGCAACCGGGATGCTCGATCGCCGACAAGCTCTGCTTGGTCGTCGGCGTCGAGACCATCAATCTCGGCTGCAATCGGTGCCGGGCGGCGGAACTCGGCGACGTCACTAAGCAAGTCAAGCGACGTCGCCAGCTGTGCAGCCGAGGCCTGGAGCGTGACGACCAGCCGGTCGTTGAACATTAGACGCCGCTGGCCGACTCGCGCGTCGATCGCGTCAGCGACGTCGGATACGCGGTCGGAGGTGTCCGACCTTCGACGGAGCCACACCTCCCACCACACGACCTCGTTCTCATCGGGGAAGTTCGCATCCCCATCGGTCCACAGCGCCCGGACCGTTGCGAGTCGTATCTGCGCGGTTCGTTCGACGAGCGCCTGGTTCTTTGGTTTGCCCGTGCGGGTGTCTTCTGTCGCGTATGCCTCGAACTTTTGGAGGAACTCGGCGCGGGCCTGGTCGGTTACGAAGACGGTTGCGAGCTGGACCGCGTCCTCACCGTCGCCGACCCGTGTCACTGCCCGAAGTTCTGCGGCCCCGGCATCGAGGGGATCGAGCGCGAGATCGAAGTCGGGATGCGACTCAAAGGTTAGGTACACGCCGTCCGCGGTCGGCATCTGTTCGGGTAACTCCGCCCGTCGCTCTTCTGCGAGCGTGATCGCGGCAGCCATCTCGCGCGTCAGCTTGTCTCGGTAACCGACACGGTCGTCCGGAGATGGAGGCGCCGTCGATCTGGGCCCGGACAGCGGTGACGTGAACCCATCGGTTGCCGTGTAGCTGTCTCCGACGACGATGTGGGGCCGGTCGCGTTCAGCCATCAGGTCTGGCTGAGCGCCCGACGATCCTGAAGCGCCTCGATCAGCAGATCTGCGCCGACGGCGGTCGACCCGTGGAGCACCGCCTCCTTCGCCGCCTGTGCGGCAGCCACACTGATCTCGGCGTGGTTCAGGCCCTTCGTCGCCTGCCCGACAGCGGTCCAGTCGGACTGTGAAATCGTCCCGATGTCGAACGCGGCGAGACGTCCCCGGATCACCTTCTTGGCAACCGCCACTGACGGCAACCCGTACTCGACCGTCACATCAAATCGCCGGAACAACGCCCGATCGAGCAACTGCGGCAGGTTTGAGGTCGCGACCACGATGCTGTCCGAGAGGTCGTGTTCGAGAAACTGAAGGAACGAGTTCAAGACCCGACGAATCTCGCCGACATCGTTCGTTGCCTCGCGTGTGCCGGCCAGCGCGTCCACTTCATCGAAGAGATAGACGCCGCGTGTTTCCGCCATGGCATCGAAGACCAGCCGCAGCTTCGCTGCGGTCTCCCCCATGTATTTGGTGATCAGCCCGTCGAGGCGGACTGCGAAGAGCGGTAGCGAGAGTTCGGTCGCCAAGACCGACGCGGTCATGGTCTTGCCTGTGCCAGGAGGGCCAACTAGTAGGAGACGGCGGGCCGGTTCGAGACCATGCGCGCGAAGCTCCGAACGCTTGCCCTGCTCGTGAAGGACCCTGTTGATCGCGGCACGAACGCGCGGATCGACGGCCATGTCCCGTTGCCGCACCTTCGGATAGCCCGCCGTGACAACCTGCGCGAGGTCGCCCTTCGGGGAAGTGACCGGGACAACCTTGGTTGTCCGCGACCGCCCACGACCCTCCTCAACCAGCGACTTCAACGCGTCGGCATATCGCGCATTCCCGGCGCGCGCTTCCTTGGCGGCGAGCTGGAGGGCGACCGCGTAGAAGCGCTCGTCATCGCCTGCAGCGTGACTCTTGATCAGCGCTGTCACATGCTGCGCCGTTGCCATGGCTCACCTCCTCGCGCATGCCGGACGACACCAACGTAACGCCACAGCGGCACTCAACAACGACCACAAGAGAGCATCGTGACCTCGACGCGCCTTCGAGCAGATCGCCCAGTGGCCGGAGGGACGGGCGGGGTCTCCACTGTCAGGCCCGCCAGGCGGGCGAACGCGGTGGAAGCGTCCGCTCCGCACGGGGCAGACGCCGTGCGGCCAGCTGGTCACGCGGTCCTCGTACGCTGACGCGATGGCGTCGGAGCTGCGGTCGACGACGAGGCCGTCGAACGAGGATGTTCAGCTTCGTGTTGAAGTTCGGTGGCGATCCCGATCTTGTTCAAGCGGCAGCTTGATCGTAGTTGTTGGGGGTGACAGTCGTGGGCGGGGGTGGAGCCCGCTACCCACGACTACCAGCGAGTGGCTGCCGTCGCTTCGTCGGACGTACGTCAGTTGACGGTCCAACGCCTAAACGGGATCCGATGCATGTCGATGTTGGCGAGGAACTGCACGATGTCACGTCGACCCTGATAGGTCGGCGTCCCACTGCCGTCCTGTGCCATGAGCACAAGCGGGATGTTGCCCCAGAGACGGGCGCAGAAACCACGCACGTCGCGCTGCACGCGCGGGTCGTGCAGGACATGCTGCTTCACGACCATGAGGCCGAACTTGACGCCTTGCTCGGAGATGACAGCGCCTTCGAACGTCGTCATGGTCGGCTCACTTCTTGTCCCGCGGCGGGAACGGGTCGTTGCCCGGTGGCACGGTGTCCGAGTCGCGGATGCGCCCGTCAGGCCGATGAATCACGACC
>CAXBAZ010000220.1:0-6625 GCA_963973395.1 uncultured Acidimicrobiaceae bacterium | reverse complement strand
AGGCGGGTTTGGATGTTGACGCCGACTCCCATCTGCATGGTGGAGCCGATGAGGACGCGGGTGTGACCGCTGCGCACGTCGTCCCAGAGCGGTTGACGGCGTGCTGGGTCGCCGATGTCGTGGACCCATGCGATCTCGCCGCGGTGGATACCGCGGTCGGTGAGCAGATCGGTCAGGGTGGAGTACACCGATGGTGACCCGTCGGGGTTCGGGATGCCGGCGTGGCCGAACCCGACCTGCTCCGCTCCGGGCCGATGGGAGTCGGGGTACTTCCAAGGACTGGTCCGATGGTGGATCTCGGCGATGTGGTCGGCGACGGTGATCAGCTTCTCGTTCGGTTCGTCCCACGAGAAGTGCAAGTCCGGGTGGCCGAGAGTGCGGTACTTGGTGATCGTGGCGGTCGAGATCGTGGCCGGGTGCAGCGCGGCAGCGCGTGCGGTCCCCAAGATCGCGATCACCGGGTCGGGTGTGTCGTCGCCGCGGTCGATGTGCTTTCCTTCCGCGCGTTCTGCGCACCAGGCGGCGACGTCTTGTTGCTGGGGCGTCGGCTCGGCGACGTGGACCTGGGCTTTGCCGCCGACCAGGGCGGGCAGCTCGAAGCCGAGCGAGTCGGTTGTGCGTACGTCTGCGAACGAGCGGAACATGCGGGCGAGGTCGGGGAAGTTCTTGTACTCGCCGAGCCTGGTGACCACCCTGAGCTTGCCGGCAGCGTCGTGTTCGACGGTCTCGACGGGCGCCAGGAAGTTGGCCGCCATCGCGTCGAAGTGCTCGAGGCCAGCCTCGTCGAGTGCGTGTGGCGCGACCAAGCGCGCAGCAACCCACATCTCGGCGGGAGAGTTGGTGACCGGTGTCGCTGTGGCCATCACCACCGCACCGGCGCCGTGCCGGGACCGGACGTAGTCGGTGCGGGCAAGGATCGCCTCGGCCCGCTGCGAGCCTTCCGGCATCGGGAGGCCCTGGCGGGCGGTGTTGAGCTTGATGTTCTTCGCCAGATGGGCTTCGTCGACCACGAGCATTCCGACTCCCATCCGGTCGAAGTAGGTCGCTGCGGGGTCCTCAACGGCGCCCTTCAGTTCGGCGAGGCGGGCGCGCTCCTTCTCGAGTTGGCGTGCCCATCGCTTCGCTGCGGAGCGCGACAGGGTGTCGGCCGGGTCGAAGGACTCGAAGTCGGCGAGCCGGCGGGCCAGCACCTCGCGTTCCACGTCAGGCGACAGGGGGATGGTCTTGAGGTGGTTGTGGGAGCAGATCGCTGCGTCGAAGTCACCGGTCGCCAGCCGGGCAGCGAACTCGCGCACCGTGTCCTTCTGTGTCTTGCCGTGCGGGGTCAGCACCCGAGCCGCCGGATACAAGCGCAGGTAGTCGCGGGCGAACTGTTCGACCATGTTGCCGGGGACCGCGAACAGGGTGGTGCCCTCGATGCGTCCGGTCCGGCGAGTCTCTTGCGCGGCGATGATCATGGCGGCGGTCTTGCCGGCGCCGACACCGTGGGCCATGAGGACACCGCGGTCGGCCGAGGCAAGGATCCGCCACACGACGTCTTTCTGGTGCGGCCGTGGCACGAAGTCGGTCGCCAACCCGGGCAGGGCAAGGTGCGAACCGTCCCACGATTCCGCTCGGTACCGGTTGAACAGCCGGTTGTAGCGACCTGACAGGCGGGCGGCGCGTTCGGGGTCTGCCCAGCACCACACCTGGAGCGCTTCGGTCAGGTTGTCGCGGCAGAGCTGTTCGGCTGCGGTCGCTTCGGGGTCGACGACGGTGACCTCGCGGTCGCCGACCTCGACCTTGGTGTGGACCGTGACCGGCCGGGCGTTGCACGCGCGGACCACTTGGTCGGCCATTCCATACCGGTCGGTGCGGAACCGAGCGGGTCCGTAACCGGCGTAACCGTCGTACGACCACTGCCCGGTCGGTGGGTGGTACTTCACCGTGATGCTGCCGCCGTCGTGATCGGAGATGAACGCGGCGATGTCGTCGGGCTCCAGCCAGGTGACGCCGAACTCCGGGGTGATCTCCGCTGCGCTCAGCGGGGTCGGCTGCACGTCGCGCAGCGCCGCCACGTTGCGTTCGAACGTGGTGTCGTCACGAGCTGCTGCGATCGCGGCGTCGAGCTTGGCGACGACGTCGCCAGACAGGTAGTGGGCCGCCAGCTCCCACTCCCCTTCCGGAGTGTGGAAGGCGACCTCAGCGAGTTGGTGGAGCGCCGCCGCTGGATCCGCGTCCAGTTGAGTGGCGACGTAGTCGGCGTCGATGCGATGCCAGCGCGCGAGCGAGTTGGCGACGGCCTGCTCGATGGTGGCCGCCCGGGCGGGCCAGTGTTCACCGCTTGGGTCGAGGATCGGACGTTGCAGGATTGCGGCGGGGGTCGCCTGGCCGGTGTCGTCGTCGAAGTCCTCGAGCGCAGCGACGGACCACCAGGACGGGTCGGTCCGGAAACCTTCGAGCTTCGGATAGCGGCGACGAACTTGGGTCCGTTCCCCAGTTGCCTCGTCAACGTCGACGTTGTCGTCGTCAGTGTCGCTGCGGCGCTTGACCGGTTTAACGGCGACGAGGTCGTAGGCGTTGAGCGGTTGTTCGTAGATGTCGCGGTAGTTGGCGTACAGGTCCGCCAGTTCGATGCGGCCCTCATCTGTGGGTGCGTCGAGGTATTCGAGCACTCGGTCCCTCATCGTCACCAGAAGCCGCAGCTGGTTGCGGTTCTTGGCTGCGCAGGGATGTTCGAGCCCGTCGCGAGAGAATCCGGTCGACGAGGATGAGTCGATCACGATCGATCCGGCGGGCAGCGCCCGTCCAGCGGTTGTCGTGCTCGCCGCGATGGCTTCCGGTTCGTCGGTGGCAGGCGCGCGCCCCTCCGGTGACCACATTGGCTCGATCCCCTCGAGCACGGCGGCGAGTGATTCGTGTGCCGGCCGGTCGGCGGTGACGGTGAAGTTTTCTCGTCGGTAGGCACCGCCGGGCTCGACGACGCCGAGCACATGATGCGGATGTTGGCGCCAGTACCGGTTCACCGGAGTCGAGGTCTTCTCGTCGAGCCTCAGGTCTTCGACCTCGGTCCAATCCGGGGTCGGTCGCTGCTCGCCGGGTAGCGGGCGGCGCAGGATCATCAGGTCAGTGACGACGTCGGTGCCGGCCTCGCGGTGGGTTCGCGACGGCAGCCTGATGGCGGCGACCAGATCGACCTCGACGGCGAGGCGTTGCCGCCACGACCGGTCTCTGGAGTCGAGTGAGAAACGCGATGTGATCACCGCTGCAACACCGCCCGGTCGGAGCATCGCCACCGATCGGGCGATTGCCAGGTTGTGCAGGTTGTCGCGGTGCGGGTTGCCGACACCGGGCTTGTGAGATGAGAACGGAACGTTGCCGACCACCACGTCATAGCCACCGTTCTCGGTTGCGCGGTCGCTCCGGGCGAGGTGCCACTCCTCGATACGCGATTCGGTGACGTTGGCGCCCGTCAAGGCGCGGGCGACCTTGACCGACACGGGATCGATGTCGACCGCATCGAAGCGGATGCGTTCTGGCGCAGCGGCGATCCAGTCGCCCCTGCCACAACCTGGCTCGAAGCCATAGCCGTCGCGGACGCCGTGTCGCTCGAGCCACTGCCAGGTCGCCAGCACGATGTCGGTGTCGGTGTAGTAGGCGTTGAGGATCGACCCGGCGGCGATCTCGCCATAGCCGGGCCAGTGCTCCTCGACGCGTCCGATCGCCGCCACTCCCCGCTGGGTGCCGACCCATTGCGCCAGACTCGTCCACGCCCGCAAGACCCCGATCTCGTTGGCCGTCGGTGCGCGGTCGCCGAGTTCGGCTGCAAGCCGGGCGGCCTTGGTCGCAGCCAGAGCCCGATCGCGGACTTGACCGCCGTGGCTGCTGGTCAGTCGATGTCGTCGGGGTGCACCAGAAGCGTCGGGAGCATCGGGTACCGCGGCAAGGTGTCGAGGTCGATCGCGAACGGGATCACCGTGTCCTCCCGGTACATCGGGCCCAGTTCGTCGTCGGCCGCCGTCGCCACTTGCCAGACCATCCACTCCACGGTCCGGTGCTGCTTCACCACCGACATCTGATGCCACTCCGTCGTCGGCTGCCACGTTGCGGCGAGATCGATCACCTGCTCCACCAGGTCGTCCAGCAGTTCCGCGTCCTCCGGCCACGCCGTCACGAGACGATCCCTCAGAGCCGGCGACGCGTAGAACATCAGCATGTCCCTGAGAACCTTGCGGCTCGGCAACGACGGCGTCGAATAGGGAAAGCTGCTCATGGGGTACCTCGTGACGTGAGAGACCGGCCGACGCTCCAGGCGCCGGCACGCCCTGATCGTCCCTCGACTCATCATGACCTCCCTGGTCACCTGGCGGGGTGCTCATCGCCCGCCCCCGCCACGGCTCGCAGGAGCAGCACGGGCTCGGCTGGAACGACCACTCACGCCTACAGGACGCAAGTCGAGCCGGCTTGTCACCGTCGTCGTTCGATCTACCTGTCAAACTACGGCCACATCGATTCCAATACAAGCCCGGTTGCATTTCGGCAGTGAAGCGGTCAGTAACGTCGCGATCGTGGGCTTGAACGACGTCGCCTCCGCGGCGAACGACATCGATTAGTGGCGCTCGACCACGCCCGTGCGGCCCGCAACGACGCGATCCGCCAGGCGTCCACTGAGGTTCCCCGGCCGGAGCGATCGCCGAGGCCGCGAAGTTCACACCCGCCCGAGTCGGCAGCATCCTCGGTCACCCCCGCCAACGGGTCGGACGACCGTGCAGCACGCCATGCCCGGGCTGATCGGGCGAGCCGTCAGGCGCTCGGTGCGCTGGCGGGGGTCGCCCTCACGACGGGATTGTCGAGGCAGACCGAGTCGGTCACCGGCGCGGGTGGCCTCCGATCGTCTGCGTGTTCGCCCGAACGCTCTGCACCGATATCGGCGGTCCACGAACCTGTCGGCGGCATGGCATCTTCAGCCACAACCTCGTCCAAGACTTCCACCCTCATCGACACCAACTGACCGACCCGCGCATCGAGACTCAGAACATGTGATCCCTCCGAACCCAATCCTGCGATCCGAGCCCGGCGGCGGAATTGCTTCTTCAAAGGAGACTAACTATCCGGACTGGGAGTCGGATCGACGATTGAGCGCTATGGCAAGTGTTTCGCGACCCCGCGCGACGCGCGATCTGACGGTGCCGATCGGACAGCCGATGACGGTGGCTGCCGACGCGTACGGCAGTCCGATGAGTTGTGTCAACACGATCGCCTCGCGTTGGTCGATCGGGAGCGATGCCAGAACGAGCATGACGGGCACGACATCGCCGTGATCGGCGGTGGCTGCGGTCGTTGGTTCCGCTACCGGATCGGTGCGCCTACGGGTGACCCGGCGAATGTGTTCGCGGCATACATTTCGGGCGACTCCGAGCGCCCACGTGAGCGCCGGGCCACGATTCCAGCGTGGCAGGAACTCGATGACGCGGACCAATGATTCTTGGGCGAGGTCGTCAGCGACGTCGAACCGGGTGAGATGCACGCAGAATCGCCACACGTCTGGCTGGATGGCTCGGACGAACCGCTCGAGGGCGTCCGCATCACCGTCTTGTGCGTCGCGAGCGAGAGCGTCGAGGTCGAGCACAAGCACGATCATGCCATACCGATGGAACTCGCTCCCAGCGTGCGGTCATCAGTGAGGTGTGACACAACACGATGCAAGATGCTCGTACGAGATGAGACTGGTCAACGACCAACGACGCTGCGTGAGGAGTGTCACTGGCGGCCGGCCGACGCTCCGTCTGGTTGCCGACATCTACGCGGTCGCGGCCTGACCGTGGCGGTCATCGAACGCCCGGTACCGACGTCTCGTCCTCCAACGGTCGCGACACCCGCCACGACGTACGGCGTTTTCCGTCGACCCGTGCACACGACCGGATGGAAGTCCTGGCTGTTCACGGTCGATCACAAGAAGCTCGGCATCATGTACGGGGTCGCAGCCTTCGCATTCTTTCTGATTGGCGGACTCGAGGCGCTGCTGATTCGCGCACAACTCGCAGGGCCAGATGGCACGGTGCTCTCGGCTGACATGTACAACCAGATGTTCACGATGCACGCGACAACGATGGTGTTTCTGTTCGTGATGCCGATGGCGGCGGCGTTCGCGAACGTCCTCGTGCCGCTTCAGATCGGCGCACGCGATGTGGCCTTCCCGCGAATCAACGCGTTCGGGTTCTGGTGCTTCCTCGCCGGCGCGATCTTCATCAACACGTCCTGGTTCCTCGGCGGTGCGGCGGACGGCGGTTGGTTCATGTATGCGCCCAACTCGTCGGTGCCGTTCTCGCCAACGAATGGCATCGATTTCTGGACGCTCGGATTGCAGATCACTGGCATTGCGTCGCTCACCAGCGCCATCAACCTGATCGTCACCGTCATCAACATGCGGGCCCCGGGCATGACCTTGATGAAGATGCCGATCTTCACATGGATGGTGCTCGTCACCCAGTTTCTACTGTTGTTCGCCATCCCGGTGATCACCGTGGCGCTGTTTCTGTTGATGTTTCAACGCCAGTTCGACGCAACATTCTTTTCTGTCGAGGCTGGCGCCGACCCGCTGCTGTGGCAGCACCTGTTCTGGATCTTTGGCCACCCAGAGGTGTAC
>CAXBAZ010000219.1:0-6637 GCA_963973395.1 uncultured Acidimicrobiaceae bacterium | reverse complement strand
AGTGGTCCACGACCGACTGCTGGAAGATCGGCACGACGGCTTCGAGACACGGCCGCAACTCGTCGAGCGCGTCCTCGCGGACCACGAGGGGTTGCGAGTACACCTCGAAGCCCGAGTCGTGGACGAGCAGGTACTCGACCGGGCGCATCCACTCGGCGAGCTCTTTCTCGTACAGGTAGGGCTCGCTGGTCGCGAAGCCCTGCTGCACCACGGCGCCGGCCTCGGCGACGAACCGGGCCGGGGCCCCGTCGTACGACGGGTCGACCTGGTCGGCGGTGAGGGTGCCCGCCTCGACCATGTAGTCGATGTAGGTCGCACCCGCGAAGTACAACACCGTGGCACCCGATTCGCCGATGTCCGCGAACGAGTCGAACGTGTGGACGCTCGGGTCCCACATGAGGATCTGCGGGTTGATCTCGAGCGGCGCGACGACGGCGACGGTCGGGCGGCCGTCCGCAGCGGCCGCAACGGCCTCGTCGGTACTGACATAGCCGAGGTGGATGCCGTCGTCGAGGTACATCGTGCTCGTGCCCGGCTGGTATCCGAGGTACGGGCCTCCGGCGCGGATCTCCAGATCGATGCCGGTGTCGAGCAGCGGACCGGAGAAGGTGCCCGTCTCGGCGTCCAGGCTGCCGGACTCGCCGATCAGGCCATAGGCGTAGCCGTGCTCCGGCGAGGGGAACCAGTCGGTCTGCAACACGAGGGGGTTCGGACAGATGCCGGTCAGATCGATCGCGCCCCCGCCGTCCGTCGTCGTCTCGGTGGTCGTGTCCGTCGTCGTCTCGGTCGTCGTCTCTGTCGTCGTCTCTGTCGTCGTCTCTGTCGTCTCGTCGGTCGTCCCGGCCTCGTCCGACGGTTCAGCGGTCGGCTCGGGAGCCGTCTCGGAAGCCTCGCCACTCGCCTCCGACGAGCTCGCCTCGGGCTCGTCGGACGACTCGGCGCCGGGTGCGTCGGTCGTCGATGCCTCGGAGGTCGGACTCGCTGCCGGCTCGTCGTCGCCACAGGCAGCGAGCACGCTCACCACGATCAGCCCCGACCACAACGCACGTCTGTTCAGCATCTTCCACCCTTTGGGCTCGGCCGAGCCATGCGGGCCCGGAGTGTTCATCCAGGGTGAACACTAGTGAGCGCGGTCCGACCTCAGGTTTCCAGATTGTGAACGCCGTCGATCAGGAAGATGACGGGCGTCCATGGTCGACGAAGGACCCCCGGACACCCTGGTGCGTTGTTCACCGGGAACGAACACCTCCGAGACGTCGACCTCGCCTGCGACGACCACGTCGGGACCGCCACCGGGCCGAACCCGACGATCAGCGCGTGTCGTCGCGGGTCGTGATCAGATACACCAGCGCCGACTCGTCACCGATCGAGCGGCTGCGATGCGGCAGGCGCCCGTCGTACGACAGGCAGTCGCCTGCCTCGAGCACCAACAGGTCGCCGTCGAGATCGACTTCGACGCAGCCGGCCACGACCAGATACATCTCCTCGCCAGGGTGCTCGTAGTACTGCCCCATCTCGTCGGCGAGGCCCCGGAACTCCATGCCCGTCAACGGCCGGTCCCCGCGCACCAGCGGACGCACGTTGTCGGGGAGGTCCTCGTTGAGTCCGGCGACCCGGTCGGGCGAGTTCCGCCGCACGAGCGAGTAGCTCCGCGCCTCGCCGCTCGACAGCAGCGCCTGGGCCGTGGTCCCGAGCGTGCGAGCCACCCGGTGCAGCGAGGAGATCCGTGGTCGTGCCAGTCCCCGTTCGAGCTGGCTGATGAACGACGGCGACAGGTCGGACATCCGAGCGAGATCGCGCAACGACAATCCGGTGTCGAGCCGACGCGCCCGGATCTCGCGCCCGAGCGCGACGTCGAGGTCGACCTCGAGGTCGTCCTCTTCGGGACCGCTGCGAGCGGGGGCGCCGCGCCGATCCGAGTTCGCGTCGTTCATCGGCCCGCACCGTTCATCGGCTCGAACCTATCGAACCGATGCCCGCCGAGCCGCCGAGACGGGGGTCGCCGACAAACCTCATGCCGTGCGACGGAGGCGAAGGTAGAGCAGACGGGGCACGGTCGCCGCGTCGCGGTACTCCGGTGCACGTTCGAGGAACCCGGGTGGTGGCGCCGGTTCGACCATCCGTTCCAGCACGAGTCCGTGCTCGATCAGCGAGTTCAGATAGCGCGACAGCGGGCGATGGATGAACCTGATGTACACGCCGAGCTCGACCTGTTCGATCGATTCGCTCTCGACGAGGTACGGACCGATCCGCCAGTACTGCTCGGGCGGATCGATCATGTGATCGTCGATCCATCCGCTCCCCGGGGTCTGCAGGAGCGGATGGTTCAGGAAGAAGCAGAAGCGACCACCGGGCTTGACGACGCGGGCGACCTCGGCGATCGCGGCGTCGACGGCGTCGATGTGTTCGAACACGAGACAGGCAACGGCGGCGTCGAAGGTGCCATCGGCGAACGGCAACTCGTCGGCGGTCGTTCGCAGGTAGGCCGGCCCTCCACCGCGTTCCTGCGCGACCCGGATCTGGTTCCACGTCGGATCGATGCCGACGACCCGGGCACCCGCGGCGGCCAGCATGCGGGCGATCTGACCGTCGCCGCACCCGATGTCGAGCACGGTCCGTGCATCGGCCAGTTCGGCCACGGCCAGCGGCAGGATCTGTTCCTCGTACTCGGGGTCGGCACCGTCGGTGAACCCGTCGATCCACCAGCCGGCATGGTCTTCCCACAGGTCCCTCGACGGGTCTCGATCCAACTCGCTCGTCACGATCGAGGAGGTTACGTTGCTCTCATGAAGTTCTCCGCGTGGCCGAACATGTCCCAACCACCGTCGGAGGTGTTCGACACCGCACGTTGGGCCGAGGCTGCCGGTTGGCACGGGATCTGGTACGCGGACCACTACATGCCCAACACGGGCGACGAGTCGTTCACACCCGGCGACACCCACGAGTGCTGGGCGATGCTCCCGGCCATCGCCGCAGTCACTGAACGGTTGCGCGTCGGCTCGCTCGTCGCACCCACCTCGATCCACCACCCGGCCGTGCTGGCCAATCGTGCGGCGACGATCGACCACATCTCCGACGGTCGACTCGTACTCGGGCTCGGCGCCGGCTGGCAGATCAACGAGCACCGGGCCTACGGCATCGAGCTCGAGCCGCCGAAGCAGCGCGTCGACCGCTTCGAAGAAGCGATCCAGATCGTGCGCTCACTGTTGGGCCAGGATCGGACCACCTTCGAGGGCGACGTCTACACGATCACCGACGCGCCCTGCGACCCGGCACCGATCCAGTCGCCACTCCCGATCCTGGTCGGCACCGGTAGCCCGCGCATGTTGCGGATCACGGCGCGCTTCGCGGACGAGTGGAACACGTGGGGCGGCCCGACGATGGCCGGCGGTGCCCGCTCCAAGTTCGAGGCGGCGTGCGAGGCCGTCGACCGCGATCCCGCATCGATGTGGACATCGGTCCAGGCGCTCGTGTTCGTGACCGACGACGACTCCCAGGCCGAACAGATCCTGGAGGGCCCGATGGGGGCACGCTCGATCGCCGGCACCCCCGACCGGCTCGTCGAGATCATCGGCGAGTACGCCGAGCTGGGGTTCGACGAGTTCATCGTGCCTGACTGGAATCTCGGCGACACCGCGGAGCAGCGCCGTGAGGGGTTCGAACGGATCAACCAGCAGGTCGTCGCCCGAGCGGGCTGATCACCCGACCGGTCGCTCACCGCCACCGCGACACCGCCGAAGCTGACACGGACCTCGACCGCGCCCTGTCACGAACCTGCGCCGCCAACGCTCACGACCGCGACAAGGGACCGAGCCTGTCAGGGGTGGAACTTGGTGTAGACCGCTTCGGCCACCGCGTCGGGGAGGAAGCTGAGCGCCTGCAGCTCGTCCAGCTCGGCCCGCTTCACCTTGTTGACCCCACCCATCGCCGTCACGAGCTTCTTCTTGCGGACCTCGCCGAGACCGGGGATGCCGTCGAGCGAACTGGCCGTCATCCGCTTCGACCGCCGCTCACGGTGGAACGAGTTCGCGAACCGGTGGGCCTCGTCGCGGATGCGCTGGAGCATGAACAGCGCTTCGCTCCCCCGCGGGATCTCGACCGGAGCGGCGCGACCGGGCACGAACACCTGCTCGAACTGCTTCGCGAGCCCGGCGACCGGGATCTCGTCGGTCAGGCCGAGTTCGTCGACGACTCGTTTGGCGACGTTCAGCTGCCCCTTGCCGCCGTCGACCACCAGCAGCTGCGGAGGGTACGCGAACTTGCCCGGCTTCTCACCCCGCTCGTGGGCGGGCAGGTCGCGCTCGTACACGTACGCCTGGAGCCGCCGGGTCAGTACCTCCTCCATCGCGGCGTAGTCGTCGTTGCCCTCGATGTTCACCTTGAAGCGGCGGTATTCGCGCTTGGCCGGAAGCCCGTCCTCGAGCACCACCATCGAGCCGACGTAGTCCGTGCCGTGCAGGTGCGCCATGTCGTAGCACTCGATCCGCAACGGCGCCTCGGGGAGGTCGAGCACCTCCTGGAGGTCGGTGAGAGCGCGCGAGCGGGTGTTGTGGTCGGACGCGCGACGCATCCGGTGCCGCGTGAACTCCTCCTTCGCGTTGCGCTCGACGGTCTCGAGCAACGATCGTTTGTCGCCGCGTTGCGGCACCCGGATCTGCACCTTCGATTCGCGCATGTACGACAGCCACTCCTCGTACGTGGCGGCGTCGTCGGGCTCGTACGGCACGAGCACCTGCTTCGGGTAGCCGGTGATCGGTTCGTCGCCGTACACCGCTTCGAGGATGCGGTCGACGAGCTTGCCCGGTGTCAGTTCCTCCACCTTGTCGAGCACGAACCCCTTGCGGCCGACCACCCGGCCACGGCGCACGAAGAACATCTGCACCGATGCTTCGAGCTCGTCGTCGGCGATGCCGATCACGTCGATGTCCTCGTTCTTGTCGGCGACCATCTGCTGCTTCGCGATCGCCTTGCGGACCGCGGCCAGCCGGTCGCGCAGCCGCGCCGCCTTCTCGAACTCGAGGTCGGTCGCCGCACCGCGCATCTCGGCGTCGAGCCGGTCGACGATGTCGTCGGTGTCGCCGGCGAGGAAGTCGCACAGCTCGCGCACGAGCTCGCGGTACGGCATCTCCTCGATCTCGCCGACGCACGGGCCGGCGCACTTCTCGATGTGATAGAGCAGGCACGGTTTGCCGAGTCGTTCGTGCGACGTGAACTTGGACGGGCTGCACGTGCGGATCGGGAAGCTCCGCAACAGCAGGTCGAGTGTGTCGCGAATGGCGTACGCGTGGGCGTACGGGCCGAAGTAGCGCACGCCTTTGCGCTTGCGACCACGCATCACCATCGCTCGCGGCCACTGCTCGTCGATGGTGACCGCCAGGAACGGGTACGACTTGTCGTCGCGCAGCCGCACGTTGAACCGCGGGTCGTGCTGCTTGATCAACGAGTACTCGAGCATCAGCGCCTCGACCTCGTTGCGTACGGTCGTCCACTCGACCGATTCGGCCGTCTCGACCATCTGCCGGGTGCGGGGGTGCAGGTTCCGCGGCGCCTGGAAGTAGTTCGAGAGTCGCTGGCGCAGGTTCGAGGCCTTCCCGACGTAGATGACCCTGCCGCGCGCGTCCTTGAACTGGTACGAACCCGGCGCTTCGGGAATCGTGCCGGCGGGCGGTCGCTTGATCACGTCGGTCAGGTTACGGATCGGAGCGCGACGACCGACCGAACATCCGGCCCGAACCGCGAAGACGAGCTGCGTGTGGCGGTCCCAAGCGGCATCGGCCGGGCTACGGTGAGGGCCGATGGCTGGCCGATTCTCCTACTCGTCGCCCGAGAGCCGGTACGGCGGCACCCCGTGGTTCAAGGTGGGCGACATCGACGTCGGCACCGCAGTGCTCGTCGCCGGTGCGTGCGTGTTGTCGATGTTCGTCTGGGCGATCGACCAGGCCTTGCTCGAACCCCTGGTCCTGATCGCCGACGACGTCCGGCGCGGCCAGGTCTGGCGACTCGTCACCTGGCCGTTCGCGAACGCCCCCGACTTCTGGACCATCATCACGATCGCGATCTTCTGGTACTTCGGGCGCGAGCTCGAGGGCCTGCTCGGACGCAACCGGTTCGCGTGGTTCCTGTCGATCCTCACGGTCGTACCGGCCGTGATCGGCGCCCTGGTCGGCTTCAACGTCGCCGGCCTCGAATACCTCGAGCTCGGTGTGTTCATCGTGTTCATCGCCGAGCACCCGACGGCACGGTTCTTCTTCAACATCCCCGGCTGGGTGATCGGTGCCGTGATCGTCGGCCTGCAGTTCCTCCAACTCGCGGGCAACCGCAACGGCGACGGCCTCGTCTTCCTGCTCGTGCTGCTCGCCACTGCCGGCCTCGCCGCCCGCGGCTTCGGTCTGGCGACCCAGCTGCCGTGGATCCCGAAGCTGCCGATGCCGGGTGCCGGTGCCACCCGAGCGCCGTCTCCGAAGCGCCGGCGCTCGGGTGGCACGTCGACGGCGGGCCGGTCGAAGCAGACGGTCGTCGAGGGCCCCTGGGCGTCGCCCTCCCCGACGATCCCGTCTCCGGACGCCGCGGCCGCGCAGGCAGAACTCGACGTGCTGCTCGACAAGATCTCTGCCGGCGGCCTCGACTCGCTGACCGC
>CAXBAZ010000218.1:0-6681 GCA_963973395.1 uncultured Acidimicrobiaceae bacterium | reverse complement strand
CTGTTCGGACGCCGAGACGCGGCACATGTCGAACTCGACGGAGACGAGTCCGCCGTCGCTGAACTGCGAACCGGAGCGCTCGGAATCTAGATCACCTGACGACAGCCCCCTGAATCCTGCGACAAGAGTTCGCCGATTCAGTCGGGCGGGGACGTGTCCTGTTCGGCCGCTTTTTGTTGGTCGTAGGTTTTTCGGGCGTGGTCGATGTGGGGGCGGTTGTGTTCGGCCCATTGGACGAGGTCGGTGATTGTGGCCGAGAGGCTGTGGCCGAGGTCGGTGAGGATGTAGTCGACTCGTGGTGGGACGACGGGGTGGACGGTGCGGGTGACGAGGCCGTCGCGTTCGAGGCCGCGCAAGGTGACGGTGAGCATGCGTTGGCTGATGCTGTCGATGGCGTTGCGGAGTTCGGTGAATCTGCGGGTTCTGTCGCTGAGGAGGTGGAGGACGAGCAGGGACCATTTGTCGCCGATGCGGTTGAGGACGTCGCGGACGGGGCAGTCGTCGTGGGCGATGGGTTGTTCGGGCAGCGTGGTGGTGTGGGTCATGGTTCCTTCGGTGTGCCTGAGGCACGTTGAGATGCCGTCTTGCGGCCTGCTTCCATGATGACCGATAATGCGGTCAGATACAAGAAGTAACCGACACGATTGATCGTGACTGACAGATGAGGAGTAACCAATGGCTGTTGCTGAGCAGGTTGAAGGCCATGTGGCGGGGACGTGGACGCTCGATGAGGCACATACCGACATCGGGTTCAGCGTGCGTCATCTCATGGTTTCCAAGGTGCGTGGCAGTTTCAACAGGTTCTCCGGGACGATCACGACCGCAGCTGATCCGCTGGAATCATCGGCGGAACTGACCGTGGAGTTGTCCTCGATCGACACCCGCAACGATGACCGTGACGCCCATCTGCGTACCGCCGATTTCTTCGACGCCGACACTCATCCGATGATGTCGTATCGCAGCACCGCGATCCGTCGAGACGGAGATGATTTCGTGGTCGACGGTGAGCTGACGATCAAGGGGGTCAGCGCAGCTGTGACGCTGATCGTCGAGTGGAACGGCATCGGCCCGGACCCGTGGGGCGGAACTCGCCTCGGGCTCTCGGCCACGGGCGAGATCAATCGCTCCGATTTCGGGATCTCGTTCAACATGCCACTCGATGGTGGCGGCGTGATGGTCGGCGAACGAATCAAGCTCATCATCGAAGCCGAGGCCATCCTCAACACCTGACCAGCTACGTGAGGTGCAGCGCCTTCGGCCGCAGCCCGTCGCGGTGACACGTGTGCTCACGCTGAGCGTTTGGTCGGTGCAGGGTCCAACGTGTCTCGCTGACCGAAAGGAATACTTCCTTGTTTATTGCAACAGTGATTGTGTCGAGTCTGCTGGCACTCGCCGTCATCGGTTCCGCGGTCGGCAAACTGACCCGACAACCAATGGTCGTCGACATGCTGACGGGAATCGGCGTGCCGACATCTTGGCTGCCGCGCCTCGCCACAGCCGAACTCGCAGGCGGGACCGGGCTGCTGATCGGTCTCGCCGTCACCTGGATCGGTATTGCCGCCGCGGCTGGCCTGATCCTCTACTTCTTTGGTGCGGTGGCGACTCACGTCCGCGCCCACGACAAAGCCATCGCAGCACCCGGGCTGCTCGCTGGGCTCGCGATCGCGGCCGTGGTCCTGCGCATCGCCACCGCCTGATGCCCAAACCATCGCGACTCGCCGTGATCGGCCAGCTCAGCGAATCGCATCGACGCCTCGAGCAGCTGCTCAACGACATAGGCCGCGAAGGGCTGCATCTGCGATCGGCGTGTTCGCAGTGGTCGGTGGGCCAGGTCGTCGCCCATCTCGGCAGTGGCGCTGAGATTGCGTTGGAGGCACTCCGCGCCGGGGTCGCAGGTTCGGGTGAGCCGGTCGCTGATGAGATGATGCAACGACTGTGGGCCGACTACGACGCCCTCGCTCAGGGCGCTGCTGTGGACCGGGCCCTGACTGCCAACGCAGCGCTGGTCGAGGCGTTCGAGGCGCTGACCGCCACCCAGTTGGCCGAGGTACGGGTGCCGTTCGTCGTCGGGCCCGTGCCGGTCGCAACCTTTGCTGCATTTCGGTTGTCCGAGCATGCCGTACACACCTGGGACATCGAAGTGACCCGACACGGTGCGGCTGAACTCGACGTCGCGTCGTCGGCGATCATCTTGGAGAACGTGATCAAACCGCTGATAGGCCGTCTCGCGCGTCCGTCGAGCGCAGCCGCGAAACGTATCGACGTGCAACTCATCGACGTGGGAAGGACACTGCGGCTCGAACTCGGTGACCCCGTCGCCCTCCTCGAGGAAGCGTCGCCCGCCACCGCGGACGGATCCTTGATGATTTCCACGCCTGCGTTCGTGCGACTCGTGTACGGGCGCCTCGACCCACAACCCGCCCCCGACACGGTCACCGTGACCGGTGCTGTCTCACTCGACCAGCTCCGGAAGGTCTTTCCCGGATTCTGAGGACAAAGCCATGACCAGCCCACCCGAAAAACAACAGCGAATGCCGACCGTGTTCCTACCTCACGGCGGCGGACCGTGCTTCTTCATGGAGTGGACGATGGGCCCGGCGGACACGTGGGACCCGCTCGCCAGTTTCCTGCGGTCCTTCGATCAACTCGTCGGGGCACGCCCAGACGCGATCATCGTGGTCTCAGGCCACCACGAAGGCGACGTTGTCGAGATCAACTCGGGTGTGTCACCGCCAATGTTGTTCGACTACTACGGGTTTCCCGACCACACCTACGAACTGTCCTACCCCGCACCGGGATCACCGGGCCTCGCCGAACGAGTCGGCGGTCTGCTCGACGCCGCCGGCATCGACCATCGCTTGGATCCCGACCGAGGCTTCGACCATGGCGTGTTCGTGCCGTTGTTGTTGATGTACCCCCACGCCGACATCCCCATCGTTCAAGTTTCGTTGCGATCCGATCTCGACGCTGGCTTCCACCTCGATCTCGGCGAGACGCTGGCCCCGCTCCGCGACCACGGCGTCCTGATCGTCGGTAGCGGCCTCAGCTATCACAACATGTCCGCATTCATGACACCCCGAGCCGCCCGCGATTCTCGAGTCTTCGATGACTGGCTCACCGCCGCGTGCACATCGGAACCCGCGACCAGGCAGGCGAAGCTTGCCGGCTGGGATCAGGCGCCCGCTGCCCGCGCCGCACATCCGCGAGAAGAGCACCTGTTGCCGTTGATGGTCGTCGCCGGCGCGGCAGGCGACGACGTGGGACGCACGGTGTTCAGTGACACGATCATGGGAGCCACGATCTCCGCGTACGCGTTCGGCGATCCCGTCACCACCATCGACGAGGTGAACGCATGAAACCCTCAATGATCCCGATCGGACAAACCGTCGCCGATGTCGAGCTCGCCCGCCCCGACGGCTCGGCCACCAGACTCAGCGCCGAGGTCGACCGGTATCTGATCATTCAGGTGCTCCGCTACTACGGTTGAATGCCCTGCCGCGAATTCCTCGCGCAGTTGCGCGAGCACCATCACACCTTCACCACCCGCGGCGCAGCCGTGATCGCGGTCGGCGGCGCAGCCGACTACCAGGCCCAACACCTCCAAGACAACGGCTACACGTTCCCGCTGCTGTTGGACCCAGACGGCAAACTCCGTCACGCCCTCGGCATCGAGACCCAACTCAGCCGCAAAGAGCTGGCGAGCTGGGCATCGATCAGAAACTATGTATCGGCCATACGCCACCAACGCCAAGGCAAGATCAGTCGCGCCCACGCCGAAGACCGCCCCGCCGTCGCCATCGTCGACGCCGACCTGCGTCTCACCTGGGGCCACGTCGGCACAGCCCTCGGCGACTATCCGACCATCGATCACATCATCGCAGCCCTACCACCACCACCCGACTCATAACCGCCCTACCACCACCGCCCGGCTCATGACCACCTTCGTCGATCGAGTCGCTACCGCCACGATGCGCAACGGGCCAACACATGTCAGAGCCTCTGGAGCTGCCCAACACGGTGCCGTGCGATCCACCGCGGACTACCCGAATGGGCGGTCCCCGGTCGCGGCGACCCGAGTCCCGATCCCGGTTCCCTCGGGAAGAGCCCGATGACCTGTTCCCGGATCCCCGCCCGCGATCGCAGCCGGCGTGAGCACCAACGGAGAAAGTCACGTCAACTCGAACCAAGACGAGCGCTGCTCGGGTGGGCCCGTCGCGGCCCAGCAGCTGACGCTTCACGGCGAGCCGCCGCGGGGTCACGGATCGATCCGCGGGGGCTCCTGGTCGAAATGGTGCTGGTTGTTGCCGCCGTCTTGGTTTACTTCGGGGTTCGGGGCCTCACCGAGGGTCAACAGGCAACCGCGACCGCCCACGGGCGAGACCTGCTGGCATTCGAGCGTGTCGTTGGGCTCGATGTTGAGGTGACGATGCAGAGTTGGATCGTTGATGATCAGCTATTGGTGACGATCGCCAACTGGGTCTACATCTGGGGGCACTGGCCCGTGATCGCTGCGGTCCTGTTGTGGCTGTACGGCACCAAACCCCACGACTACAGACTGTTACGCAACGCGATGTTCATCTCCGGTGCCGTCGGGGTGGTGATCTTCATCACCTATCCGGTCGCGCCGCCCCGACTGCTGGGCGCGCCCTTCATCGACACCATCACCCAACATTCGGAGTCCTACCGAGTTCTTCAGCCCCCAGGCCTCGTGAACAAATTCGCCGCCATGCCCAGCCTTCACGCTGGCTGGAACCTACTCATCGGGATCTCTGTTTGGCGCGCAACACAACATCACCTGCTGCGAGCCTGTGCCGCTGTCAGTCCAGTCGCCATGGCCGCAGCAGTCGTGCTCACCGCCAACCACTACGTCATCGACGCCATCGTCGGCTTCGCCGTCGCGCTCGCTGGATTTGCTGGCTCATGGATGCTCACCCGAACCCAGACCACAACGAACAATGCGTCCGAGCGCGCCAGATAACAATCGATGTGTGGGGACCTCCTCGAGCCCGGGCAACATCTGGTTTGTCACATTGAGTTGCTCGAGCAAGGAGGTCCCTGATGAGCATGGTATTCGGGTTGGATCTGCATCGACAGCAGATCACTTTCGATGGGTTGGACGTCGAGTCCGGCGAGGTGTGGAAGGGTCGGGTGTGGCAGCCCGATCGGGAGCGGTTCAGGCGGTGGTTGGAACGCGACGTGGCCGATCGGGCGCACGGTCAGCCGGTGGCGTTGGCGGTGGAGGGGTGCACTGGCTGGCGCTATGTGGTCGAGGAGATCGCGGCGGCGGGCTTCGAGGCGCATCTGGCCGAGCCGGCCGACACGCAAGCTGCGCGTGGGCCGAAACGGCGGGCGAAGACGGATCGTTCCGACGCGGCGTTGTTGCGCGAGTTGTTGCAGCGTGGCGATCTGCCCGAGTCGTGGATCCCGCCGACCACGGTGTTGGAGTGGCGCGAACGGGTGCGGCTCTACAAGTCGCTGGTCGATCAGCGTTCGGTGTGGACCCAGCGGATCCATGCCGAGTTGTTCCAGCACGGGGTCTCGATCCCCGAAGGCCAGATCCGGTCAGCGACCACACGAACCGAGCTGGCCAACCACACCGGGTTGAGCCCGGCGGCACACCAACGGATCCGGGTCGGGTACGCGATGATCGACGCCGCCGACGCCGAGGCCGGACCGCTCAAGACGGCTTTGACCCGGTTCGGGACCCGGCAGCCGGCGTGTCGAGCGTTGGTCGACGCCCACTACGGCATTGGCGGGTTGCTGTCGGTGGCGATCTGGTCCGAGCTCGGCGATTGTCGACGCTTCAGCCGTTCCGAACAAGCCGTGCGTCACAGTGGGCTCGACGTCACCGTCGACGCGTCGGATCTTCGGCGAGCTCATGGGCATCTGTCGCGGCAAGGACCCTCGACGTTGCGGTGGGCGCTGTTCGAAGCCGCGCACAACGCGTCACGGCCCGGCAGTCCCGACCACGACTACTACACGAGCGTGAAACAACGTCACAATGGCAAGATCGCGGCGCTCTCGGTTGCCCGCCAGTTCGCCCGACGCTGCTATCACATCTTGCGCAACCTCGATCCCGACATCGTCTACGCGATGCCGGACTGATCATCGCTGGTCACGACGGTCACGGTCTCCCATTCGAACATCACGGGTTGCCACCGCGGTCTGCTCCTGCCATGGGCGTGCCCGCCAGCTTCCGGGCTGGACGGCCATATAACACTGACGCGACCGCGCTCTCCGCTTGCGGGGGACACCCGATCCCGATTGTTGTCGCCGACGACACCACGTTCGTCGAGCACCCAGGTAACGCAGGGAGCCCCCACGCCGCCGCCGACCAGCCCATAGAAAGTCTGCACAAGCCCTCGGGTTGGTCAAGGTCGTACGTCCTCGCTGCGCTGCGGGCGCTCCACCTTGACCAACACCATCGGCCCGGAGCCTTCCGCAAAGAAGGCCTTGACGGACAAACCCACACAGGTAACGCCACTCGGTAATCCGCTCCAGACCTGATCGGGCGCCGCTCGGGAACTACCCAAGTCATGCGCTGCATAGCCGCGCTTCACGATCGACCCGCCGCTGCGCGACGCTCTCAACGCACTCACCCGGAAACGATCCGAACCGGTCCGCAACGTGCTCCGCCAGACCCGAGATCGCGGCGAACTCCGCGACCAGATCGACATCGAT
>CAXBAZ010000217.1:0-6683 GCA_963973395.1 uncultured Acidimicrobiaceae bacterium | reverse complement strand
CCACCCTGGCGGCGACCGCAGACGTCGGCGAGGTCGATGCAGCGATCGACGAGGTCGGTGCGGTGATCGTCGACGGGCTGTTCGACGCGACGACCCTCGATCGGCTCCACGCCGACCTGGCACCCTGGGTCGACGACACGCCGGCCGGAAGCCGAAGCGGTGACCCGGAGTGGGAGGTCTTCCACGGCCGCAACACGGTTCGGGTGAACGGCATCGCCGCCAAGACGCCGGCGTTCACCGACGTCTGCTTGAACGACACGATCCTGGGGGTCGCCGACCATCGCCTGATCCCCGACGGCGGTGCGACCCAGATCAACGACACCCAGCTGATCGCGATCGGCCCGGGTGAACCTGCCCAGTACCTGCATCGCGACCAGACGGGTTGGCCCTGGTTCAACCAGTTCCTTCCCGACGGACCCGAGATCACCGTGATCGCGATGCTGGCGATCACCGACTGCACCGCCGACAACGGTGCGACACGGGTCGTACCGGGGAGCCATCTCCGTGCCGACAGCGACGACCTCTTCGATCCTGCCCGTTCGATCCCCGCCGAGATGTCGGCAGGATCGGTCCTGCTCTTCTCGGGCAGGACGATCCACGGCGGCGGTGCCAACCACACCACCGACCAGTGGCGCCATGCGCTGCACGTCAGCTACCTCCTGGGCTGGCTCCGGACTGAGGAGGCGCACGCCTTCTCCGTGCCGACGTCCGTCGGAGCGTCGCTGCCGCGCCGAGCCCAGGAGCTGCTCGGTTTCGCCGAGTACAACCCGGCCCCGCACGGCGGAGGTCGCCTGTGGCTGGTCGATTTCGAGGACACTGCACTCCAGTTCACCCCGGCCGGGTCGACGAACCGTCCCGCCCACCTCCATCCCCAACTGACAGCCGGAGCCCACTTCGGCGAAAGGACACCGACATGAACATCAACACCGGTACCACGACCGGCACCAGCCACATCACAGCCAGCCGGCTTCCACAGCTGTCCGGCCGCGCCTTCATCAGCGAGGCCGGCCTCGAAACCGACCTGCTCTTCAACCACGGCATCGATCTTCCACACTTCGCGACGTTCGGCCTGCTCGAATCGGCTGACCACCGCGAGACCTTCCGCTCGTACTTCCAGTCGGTGATCGACCTCGCCCGACGCGACGGCACCGGCGTCGTCATCGAGACCCCGACGTGGCGGGCGAGCTCCGACTGGGGTGCGCTGCTCGGCTACGACGCCGAGGCCCTCGATCGCGTCAACCACGACGCCGTCGAGTTGTTCGTCGAGCTCCGCGACGCCAACAGCGACGTCGCCGTCGTCATCAGCGGCAATCTCGGGCCGCGCGGCGACGGCTACACCGTCTCCGACGCGATGAGCGTGGCCCAGGCAATCGACTATCACCATCCTCAGGTGCGGTCGCTCGCCGACGCAGGAGCCGATCTGGTGTCGGCGCTCACCCTCACCTACGTCGACGAGGCGACAGGCATCGTGCTCGCGGCGGCTCGCGAGGACATTCCCGTCGTGATCTCCTTCACGGTCGAGACCGACGGCCGACTGCCGTCCGGACAAACACTCGCCTCTGCGATCGCCGACGTCGATGCCGCAACCGACGGAGCCGCTGCGTACTTCATGGTCAACTGCGCCCACCCGGCCCACTTCGCCCACGTGCTCGACGCGCCAGGGCCCTGGCACCGGCTGAGGGGAATCCGCGCCAACGCGTCGATGATGAGCCACGACGAACTCGACAACGCCACCGAGCTCGACCGGGGAGACGAGGCGGTCCTCGTCGACGGGTACCTGGCGATCGCCGAACGGCTCCCCCACCTCGCCGTCGCCGGCGGGTGTTGCGGCACCGATCTCGCTCACCTCGACCGGATCAGCGCCGCGTTCGCAGCCCGCACCGACGGCTCGTGACCGTGCAGCTCGAGCCGACACAGGCGATGACAACCCATTCGTCTCTCGAACGTGGCGGGCGCGAGTACGCGGCACCTTCGGGACGCCCGGGTCGGTCGGTGCTTCAGTCGATGCAGTCGGTGTCGACGGTGCCGACATCGCGGGTCGCGGTTTCATCTGCGAACTCCGAGTTGTTGGCGATCAACCAGTACTGGTAGGTGCCGCTGCTCGGAGGCGTGTCGACCAGGCTGCTGTCGAGGTCGACCTCGTTGCCGATCTGAGTGAAACCGTCCGGCCCGTTTCGAAAGATGTCCACTCGGCCGCCGGCATCGCCACTCGCGCTCCATGACACGTCGAAGCGGGTGGCGCCCGCATCGCAGAAGAACACTGCGCTGAACGAGACGATCATCATCTGCGGTGCCGGTGGCTTCGTGGTGGTGGTCGAAATGCTGGTGGTCGCAGTGGTGCTCGTGGCCGCGGTCGTCGCCGGTGCCTGCGTCGTCGGCGTGGTCGCGGGCGCAGTGGTCGCGGTCCGCACCTGCGTCGTGGCCGACCTGGCCTCGGGTGGTGCGGTGGGTGCAGTCGCCGTCGGCGCCGTCGGTGCCGTCGGCGCTTGCGTCGTCGCTGTGTCGGAGACGGGGCCGGCCGGTGGTGTCGTCGGCGGAGCCGATGGGCCGGAGCTGGTCGCTGTCACGGCGAACACCGTCGACGTCGTGGCGGCGTCGGGGGCTGTGCTCGTCGCGGCACCGGGCTGCGTGATCGAAGACGACGCAGCCGTCGCCGCGGCAGCGTCGGAGACGGCCGCTTCGTCGTCGGCCGTCGGAGGCGCCATGGCGGTGCCGGTACCGCCATCGACGGTCGGCTCCACGATGGCGTCGACCGCTGGACTCGAGATCGGCGCTCCCCAAGGTGAGTACGCAGCAGCGGTGACGGCGATGCCACAGCACACCAGGAACGGCGTGAGGCCACCGACGGCCGCCGGCCCCTGCCTCCTGGTGGAGGTGGCCATGACGGGCGCCGCCCCAGCGGCCGGTCGATCCCACCAGAGCAGATACCTCAAGAGGCGATGGACCGCCCGCCGGCGGCGGCGTTGGTGACGCATCCGGAGTTGGCCGATCGACATCCGGAGCACGCGGACGAGGCCCATGAACGCGAGGACGAAAAGCGCGATTCGTGCCACTGCCCATGAACGGTCGTCACCGTCGACCAGATCCCGGAGAGCGGTGTAGCCGAGGCCGTAGACCGCAGCGGCCCCCAACACGATGATTGCCAGGTTGATGCCGAGCCAGAACAGGTCGTCGAGTTTCGCCTGGTTCCGAAGACGTGCACGCTCGACGGAGCTCAACCTTCCGAAGCCGTCGCCGATCCGGCCGGCCAGCTCGACCGACTCGACCGAAGGAATGTGCGCCACTGGCGTCGCCGACGAGGGCTCGTTCCTGCGCCCGATCGTCCGCCGCACCCATCGGAACGGCGGCAGACGCAACAGCAGTTCCAGCAGCCGGACGAAGAACGCCATCGCCACGATGCCCACGACACCGAGCCGGAACCAGTCCACTCCCGACAGCGACCCGTCGTCGTCGAGTCGTGACGCTGCGAACACGAGCGATGCAGTCGTCGCTGCTCCGAGGACGAGGAACAACACGGCCAGCGGATGACGAACGGACCGGCGCAGCCACCCGTGACCGGCCACCGGTGGCAGCTTGCGATCTGCAGGCGTGTCGTCGTCACGCGGCAGCCGGGTGCGTGCACGACGGCGAAGCTCGCCGAGCGTCGAGCGGCCCAACAACATCTCGACCCTGGACGAGGCGGCCGGCGGCGCTCCATCGTCCGGCCGCTTCAGGGTCATGTCGAAGCCGGGCTCAGGTAGAAGCTCGAGCCGACATGGATGTGCGCCGCGAACTCGTCGACATCGGACAACGGCGCCGTGGCGAACGAACTGGAGTCGCCGACCGGATCGATGTTGAAGAGCGTGATCGGATGACCGCTCGGATAGATCGGACCGAGTGTCTGCCGCAGGTCGCTCATCGACGCCGCGTGGTTCTCGAGGAGGTCGGCGACGCGCAGGAGTACAGCCGGCATCGTTGGACGGGGCACCGAACGACCCCGACCCACGCCGACGGCGTCGAAGACCTGCAGGCCATGTGCTGCGATGTCGATGCCGAGTTCGTTGACGATCACATCGAGTTGCGACACACCGGCAACTCGCTGAACCGTCAACTTCCGCTTCGTGCCCTCGGCCAGCAGAAACCGGGAGAGCGAGTTGAGAACGAGGGGATTCCCGGGTACCAGCACGATGACCGGGTGCTCGACCTCGGTCTGCTTGAGGATCACATCGGCCGCAGCCAGGAGTGCGTCAGCCGGCTCGTCGGCAGCAAGCATGCGCTCGTCGAGATGTTCGAGTGCCACTCCCGACGACGCGAGCAGCCTGGTCAACAGCGTCGGCACCCCGATCGCGAACGCAAATCCGAACCGTTCGAGGACGGCCCGCGCCTGCACCGTGAGCTGCAGGGCGTCACCGGTGCCGTGGCCGATGATGATGATGTCCGCCGTCCCGATGCCGATCGGTGGAACTTAGCCCGGTGCGGCATGGTCCGATGCCCCCTCGCAGCGGCCGCCGCCGACTGTTCGACACAACCCGTCGCTGGTCGCCGCTTCGTCTGCCGCGCCGGGTCCGAACGAGTCGTGGACCGACGGCTCTGATGACCGACGAGGAAGGACTAGGTTCGTTCGTGAACCGAGGAGGTTCTCAACATGGCCGGTCGTTCGTTCCTTCGTCGTCTGCTCGGCGATCGCTCAGCAGTGGAACTCGACGGGTCGACGGCCCCGAGTCCCGGCGGATTCACTCCCGTGCCGTATCCCAATGCGACGGATGGCGATGGTCCCGAGCCGACGGCATTCGACGAGGCGGACGCGGTCTTCGGCACGCGAACCGAAGTGTCTCGATCCGCCGAGGTTGCGCCGACGGTCTCGACACCGGCTGTCGATGCCGATGATCTCGGTGTCACCGACCTCGCCGATGCCTCGGCACAGGCGGAGACCGTCACGCAGGAGCTCGGCGATGCAGAGCCCGACAGTCCGGACATTGCCGGCCCGAGCTCGTCCCTCGGCGACGATCACGAGGAGATCGTGGGCCGGCACGAGATCATCTCACCGAACAACGTCATCGATGGCACCGACGACGGAAGTGCAGGCGAGGGACCCTCGTCGTCTCACCGGCTCGCTGAACCCATTGACGGGGACGTCGCTCGCGACCCTGCCGGCAGCCCCGTTCCCATCGACAAGGAGGAACCCATCGACGCAGCGCCCGACAGAGGGGATCTCTCCGAAAAGGAGACGGTCAGCACCGACCTCGACGAGGGGACCGCGGACGAGCACGGAATCATCCCGCCGAACAACGTCGTCGCCGATCCCGACGACGACATCGTGCTGGCCGACTTGTCCGGCGGTTCGATCGAAGATCAGTTGACGGCCAACACCGGGTTCTCGCCGAATGTCGCCGAGTTCGGACTCGACGACCTCGACGGTCCGGACGACGCCGACGTCGACTGAAGGAACGTGCCGATCCGGGAAGCCCTACAGACAGCTCCGCCGGTACGAACACGGCACCGGCCGCCGGCGGGCATCCGCGACACGAACGAGAAGGTGCCGACCACTGCGGGGCCGGTCGGTTCTCCGAGCGAATCGACCTCGGGGTTCGGGGTGGAGCTAAGGAGAATCGAACTCCTGACCTCTTCCATGCCATGGAAGCGCTCTACCAACTGAGCTATAGCCCCGAAGCGTGGGCAACGATACCCACCCGGCGGCGCGAATCACAACGATCCGGGTCAGTCGGTGCCGGTCGGTTCGACGTCGTCAGCACCCTCGTCGGCGACCGCCTCAGAACCGTCGTTCCAGTCGACCTTGGGCACGTCGTTGTACAGCCGCTCGATCTCGTAGAAGTCCCTGATCTCCGACAGGAACACGTGCACGATCACGTCGCCGTAGTCGATCAGCACCCACTGGTGCTCGCGAGCTCCCTCGACGCGGATCGGCGACCGGCCGATGGCCTTCATCGCATCGGCGATCCGAGCCGTACGAACAGCCAGATCGCGTGCTTCCCGGTCGATCATGCGCAGGCGCGCCGATCAGCCGTCGTCGTCGGCGGTCGCATCAGTCGATTCATCGTCCCCAGAGCCTGCCACGCCCGGCACCGAATCACCACGGAGTTGTTCGAGGAAGCTGCGCCCGAGCGTGACCTCGACGTCGATGCCGTCGATCCGCACCGTGGCCGGAATCACCTCGATCTCACCGAACAGCGGCGCGTAGACCTTGCGGACGGCGCCGGTCACCGTGGGGTCGGCCACGAGCACCTGCGTCACCTCGGGCACCTCGACATCGGCCAGATCGGCGACCGAGACGATGTTCGCCTGAGCGAAGAACAATCCGTCGATCGCACGCTTCAGCACGTCGGACGAGTTGAGATCGAGCGCCTCGAGGTCGGCCTCCGTGAACGGTGACACCACACGGAACACCGGTGCGTCGAGGGGTGCACCGAGCCGGCCGGGGGCGGCCGCACCGAACATCATCACCATCTCCGCCCGATCGTGCGCGACCACGGCATCGACCGGCCCGAGCGCCCCGACGTACGGGTCCATGAGCTGCGCAGCGACCCGGTCCTCGTCGATCGGCCGGAAGCTCAGTGCCCGGAAGTCGACCGCGGCACCGAACAGACGGTCCGAGAACTGGTCGAGGTTCACCGGGATCGGAACATCCTGATCGGACGGGATCGGGGCGACCGAGCCGATGCCGGCGCCGACGCGGTCGGCGATCG
>CAXBAZ010000216.1:0-6709 GCA_963973395.1 uncultured Acidimicrobiaceae bacterium | reverse complement strand
CCGCGATACCGGCGATGACACGCAACGCGATGAGCGGCTCGGGACTGTTCACGAACGCCGAGGCGAGGTTGGCGGCGGCGAACACCACCAACCCGATGATCAGGATCGGTTTGCGTCCCCACCGATCCCCGATCGCGCCGATCGGCATCAGCAACGCGGCCAAAGCGAGCGTGTAACCGTTGATGATCCACAACAGTTGGCCCTGGGACGCTCCGATGTCGGCGGCCAGGGCTTGTTGGGCGACGTTGAGTCCCGATGACGACGCGATGACCGCGATCAGCGACACGCACATCGTGATCAGGATCAGCCGGCGTTGCCTAGCGTCCGCGACCGCTTCATCGTCGGTGTGCGGATCGACAGGGTCGAGCAGTGCGACGTCAACGGGTCCGGGGGGAGGTGTCACGAGAGTGTTTCCTGTCTGATCGAGTGTCGAAGAGGTGGGAGTGTTTGGGCGAGGGGTCGTCGTGCGTTCTCGACGGTCAAGTGCGTGGTGTGGTCTCGCATTTGATCATCGACACGTTGCACGATGGACTTGACAAACGGTGGGGTCGCGTCGATGGAGGAGACCGGGCCGCTGGTTGACCGGGTCATGTCAATGGGCCGGTGTCGGTTCGGGTTCGTGGTCGACTGGTGCCAGGTCGGGTTCGTGATCGGCTGGTGCCGGGTCGGGCTGGTCGGTGGGTCCTTCGACGTTGAGGCTGGGCAGGATCCGATCGAGCCATCCTGGCAGCCACCAATTCTTGTCGCCGAGGAGTTCCATGGCGGCGGGGACAAGCAGCATTCGGACCAGCGTGGCGTCGAGCAGCACGGCCGCGGCGAGGCCGACTCCGAAGAGTTTGATGACCCGGTTGTCCTCGAGCAGGAACGCACCGAACACGACGATCATGATCGCTGCCGCCGCGGTGATGACGTGGGCGGTGGCGGCGAGGCCGTCGGCGACCGAGGCCCGTGAGTCCCCGGTCCGGTCGTATTCCTCTCGGATGCGTGACAACAGGAAGACTTCGTAGTCCATCGACAGCCCGAACACGATCGCGAACATCATCATCGGCACGAACGGTTCGATCGGTGCCGGTTCGACACCGAACACGAAGTGGAGCCAGCCCCATTGGAAGATCGCGACGACCACCCCGTATGCGGCGGCGATCGACAACAGGTTCATGATCACCGCCTTGACCGGTACGAGCAAGGATCGGAACACCATCATCAGCAACACGAACGACAACAGCAACACGACACCGATGAAGATGAACAAACGGTCGGCAAGATAGTCAGTGAAATCGATCGACGCCGCGGTGGTCCCGGTTACGTACACGTCGAGACCGGTGCCGTCGATCGCTACGGGGATGATCTCGGAACGCAGGCGTTCGATCGTGTCGGTCGTCGCATCATCTTGTGGTGACGTCGTCAAAATGATCTGCAGCAGCGCCGCCCGCGGCGACGACGGATCATCAGTGGCCGCCGGGGAGACGAACTGCACACCGGGGTCGGTTCCGATCGCGTCGGCCAAACCGGACAAACCTTCGGCGTTGGCAGTTTCGCCGATCGTCACCGCGGCAACGAGTGGACCGTTGAAACCGGGCCCGAACCCGTCGGCCAACAGTTCATAGGCGCGGCGGGTTGTTGTGTCCTCGCTGTAGTTCCCCTCGTCGGAGAACCCGAGGCGTAGCGACAACACCGGGGCAGCAAGGGCCAGCAGCACGATCGTGCCGCCGAGCAGCGACCGCCACGGGTGGGCTTGAACGACACGGCTCCACCGGAACGGCAACGTCTCACGTGTCGGCTTGTCTTTGCGGGGCGGCAACTCGCGACGCAACGGAGCTACCGCGAACCCGGCAAGCAGCGTGACGACAGCGAGCGGTGCCCCGATCAGCAGCGGGTTGATCGACAGACCGAGCCCGAACAAGGTGACCGCCACGAATCCGGCGGCGATGATCCCGCGCCATCGGGTGACCTCGATCCGGTGCCCGGCGAAGCCGAGCAACGCCGGCAACAAGGTGATCGACGCGATCATGGTGATCGCCACCGTCGTCGCCGCGCCGATCCCGAGACCCGAGATGAACTCGAGGCCGATCAACAACATGCCGAGCAACGAGATCACCACCGTCACCCCAGCGAACACCACCGCCCGGCCAGCGGTGTCCATCGCGTTGACCGTCGCTTCCTCGAACGACTGACCCTTCTTCAAGTTCTCCCGATACCGGGTCACGATGAACAACGCGTAATCAATCCCGACCGCGATCCCGATCATCGCCCCGAGCGTGGTCGCGAAGTCGGGAATCGTGACCATGTTGCTGAACAACGCCACCACACTGGCGCCGATCCCGACACCGAACAAGGCGACACCAATCGGCAACCCCATCGCCAGCACCGACCCGAACGCCAGGATCAACACGATGATCGCGAACCCCAACCCGATCAACTCCGACTGCGGCGGCTCGAACTCGGCCAACGCCTGACCACCAACCTCGACGGTCAACCCGTCAACGACGGGGATCCGCTCTTCCATCGACGCGCCGATGTCACTCAGTTCGACCTGATCGAGTGAATCATCGAGGTTCACCGTCGCGAACGCGATCGAACCGGACGGGTCGATCTGGCGTTCGCCACCCTCTTCATAGGGGCTCAGTACGGTGACGCCCTCGATCGTGTCGACCTCGACAAAGTAGTCAGTCATCGCCGCCTGCACGGCCGCGTCGGTGACGCCTTGCTCGGCGCGGAACACAATCGAACCGGACTGCCGACTTGCACCCTGTTGCGGGAAGAACTCCGACATCACATCGAACCCGGACGCACTCTCCGAAGCCGGGATCTCGAACGCGCTCGAATACGACGGACCGACGATCACGTTCCCGAGCGCAGCGAAACCGACCAGCGCAACCAACCACGCAATCAGCGTGGTACGCCGGTGTTGAAACGTCCATCGACCAAGTCGAGCCATCACGTCAGCAAATCCATTCGTCCGCAGGAAGTTCGTGCAATGCTACGGTACCGTAGCATTGTTTCCACCTCAGCGAGACTCAGCGAAAAGGTTGTCAAGTGACACGTGGCACACAACAAACGGTCCGTGACACCGCTCTCGAACTACTCATCGCCCAAGGCGTCGCCGGTTTCAGCATCGAGGAGATCCACCGCCGATGCGGAATCGCGAAAACGACCATCTACCGCTACTGGCCAAGCGTCCACAGCCTCCTCATCGACACCGTCGACAGCCAGATCCAACACTTACCGACCCCCGACACCGGCACGCTCCGGTCCGACCTCGGCGCTCTATTCGGCCAAGTCATGTCCATGCCCGAACTCGCTGACAAGCGACGCATGATGCTCGGACTCTTCCAAGCCGCCACCGACGACCCGCCGCTGCGCGACGCTCTCAGCGCACTCACCCGGAAACGATCCGAACCGGTCCGCAACGTGCTCCGCCAGGCCCGAGATCGCGGCGACCTCCGCGACCAGATCGACATCGATCACGCCGTGAACATCATCGAAGGACCGATCATCTACCGCTACATGGTCCGCGGCGACACCTTCCACCCACACGACCTCGACGCCATCCTCGACCTCGTCACCGCTGCCGTCACCAAGTGATGCGATCGCGGCAGAAGCCACGCCGAGCGCGCTGTGCGATGTCCACCCGACGTTCACCGCGGTCACTCGGACCCATACCTGATCGGTGGCACACTTACCCCGGTGTTCGAGGAACTGAGCAACTTTCGTGATCTCGGCGGCCACGTCACCTCCGACGGACGCACGCTGAGGTACAGGCTGGTGTACCGCAGCGACGCGCTTTGCTTCGTCACCGAGAACGACCGCGCGGTCCTTCGTAACAGACTCCAGATCCAAACGATCGTCGACCTGCGGACGTCCATGGAGCATGAGCGGATGGGACGCTACGACCTCGCTGACGTCGGCGAGGTCGTACACCTCCCCGTGCTCGACGGGGCACTGATCCGCGAGAACGCGCACAACCGGACGGTCGACCTGACCTCGATGTACCAGACCATCGTCTTCGACCACGCCGACGAGATCGCCGCCGTCCTGACCTTGCTCTCCGACCCCGATCGATTGCCAGCAGTCATCTCGTGCAACGCAGGAATGGACCGCACCGGCATCATCGTCGCGACGCTGCTCGCCATCCTCGACGTTCCTGACGAAGCCATTCCCGCCGACTACGAACGATCCGCAACAGGCATCGCCGCGCTGCGCGATCGCATCATCACCCGCCTCCTCGGCGACGACCTCGCTCACATCTCACCAGCCGCGTTCGCGGTCGAACCAGCAGCGTTGGCCAAGGTGCTTCAAGACATCAGAACGCGCCACGGCACGGTCACCGACTACCTGATCGCCGCTGGGGCACCAACCGACATCCGGCAACGGTTGAGCGCACTCCTCGACAACGGAGATCCGGTCACCGCACCCGCTTGCCTCGCAGCGCCGTAGCCCCCATCACCGGCTGGCACCACGCAGCCGCAGGGATACTCCCAACTACCGGACCGGTCGGTATGGGAACCGAACAGGCCTGGTCGGTGGCCGCGAAGCCGTCGAGAAAGCGCGGAGGCGCGACCGGGAAGAACAAGAAGATGACCAACCCGAGGGCACCGGAGACGAAGATCGCGTTGCGGTAGACGACGAAAAGGTCGCGGCGACGAATCCACGTGTACACGAAGGTGCCGATCAGCAACGGCCAGTAGGTCCAGGCGTACACGACGTTGAAGAACTCGATCAGCTGTGGGCGGTCGAGCGCGAACTCTTGCACCCGTTGCTCGATGTCCAAACCGATTGCTCGTTCGAACTCCAGCAGATCGTGAGCGTTGGAGATCGCGATCGATGGCGCATCGTTGGCCACCGCCCGCACCGCCATGTACGCCACGAAACTGCCGACGATCAGCGCCAGCTGCCGGAAGAAGCGGAGCTCTTGACGCTGGCGGCGATCCGCAACGACAATGACACTCACATCAACACTCTCGGTGGACATGCCTCTGGCGATCAACCGCACTGGTCTGTAACGCGTCGCCTCGCGCTGAGGTGTGCCGCAGCATCTCAGCCTGCGGCTGGCCGGTCGCCGGATCGGGCGCGCAGCACTTCGAGCGCGCGGTCGGCGTGACTGTCCATGCTGATCTCGCTTTTGATGACCTCGATCAGTCGTCGATCGCTGTCGATCACGAACGTCATTCGCCGGTTGAACAGCGGCCCTGGCCGTTTGACACCGAACGTGCCGGCGATTTGCCGGTCGGGGTCCGACAACAATGGGAGGCCGAGGCCGTTCTTGTCGTCGAATCGGACTTGCCGTTCGGTGGAATCGGCCGAGATGCCGACCGCCTGGGCGCCGACAGCTTGGAAATCGTTGGCGAGGTCACGAAAGTGGCACGATTCGGCCGTACAGCCTTTGGTCATGGCTTTCGGGTAGAAGAACAACACGACGGGCCCGCTTGCTGTCAGCTCCGACAACCGGACTGGTGTGCCGGTCTGATCGACCGCCTCGAAGTCCGCGATCTCATCTCCTGGATTCATACAGCGTTCCTTGATCGACTGTGTGGGCTGGCGAACCGACCGATTCTGATCGTTCGAGCGCTACGACGAGTTCCTTCAGCTCGTCGCGCAGCCGGATCCCGACGGCGGCGTCGATGCCGACGCACGCGGCCAGTGCTTCGGGCACCGACGCGACCTGCTCGCGCAACGCCAACCCGGCTTCGGTCACCGTCACGAGCACCCGGCGCTCATCGTCGCGATCTCGAACACGGGAGACGAATCCGGCCGTTTCGAGTCGCTTCAGGATCGGCGTCAGCGTCCCGTTCTCCATGTGCAGTCGCTGCCCGATTGTGCCCACGGTCTGGGACTGGTCGGGGTGGTCCCAGATGGCGAGCATGGCGAGGTATTGGGGGTAGGTGAGTTCGACATCGGCCAGCAACGGCCGGTACGACCGCATCACCGCGTGACACGCCGTGTAGAGCGCGAAACAGAACTGCTGATCCAGCTCGAGCTGCGGGAACGCCTTCGGCACGAACGCAACACTACAAGAAACATCTCCCACGAGCCAATCATCTTCGATATATAGGTGGCAGATATCATCGTGTACTATATATTCGTCCACGATCCTATGCTGATATGGTGTTGTGCCCTCCCAGCGTCAGCCTCAAGGGAACCGAACGAGGAGTGATGACCACGCCATGAGGAACTCTGAGCTTGCCCAGGCCGAACGTCGGGCGCTGTGCGAACTGCTACTGACGGTGGGGCCCGGGTACCCGACCCTGTGTGAGGGCTGGAGGGCGGTTGACCTCGCTGCCCATCTGGTGGTGCGCGAGCGTCGCCCCTTGGCTGGCCCCGGAATTGTGTTGGGGGGTCCGTTCGCGCGATACACGCAACGGGCGATGAATCGGGCCATCGACCGTCACAGTTTCGAGGCTCTTGTCGAAGTGGTGCGCTCGGGCCCGCCGCGGTTGTTGCGCGGCGTCGATGGGCCGATGAATCTGATCGAGTACTTCATCCACCATGAGGATCTCCGTCGCGGCGCCGAGGCGGTGTCCCCGAGGGAAGATCTCGAAGCGCTCGATGACGCTCTGTGGGCCCAATCGCCGCGACGTTTCACGATGATGACCCGCAAGTTGCGTGACGTTGATCTGACTCTCAGAGATCCCGGCCGGGGTGACCTGCACATCGGCGGCGGCGACCGGTCTGCGATCATCGCTGGGCCTGCCAGCGAAATCGTGCTGTA
>CAXBAZ010000215.1:0-6741 GCA_963973395.1 uncultured Acidimicrobiaceae bacterium | reverse complement strand
TGCGGCGACTACGGTGAACCCGAGGAACACGCCATCATGAGTACACGGTCACGAACCCATGCGGTCTACGTCATCTCGGTCGCCGCCGAGCTGGCGGGCATGCACCCGCAGACCCTTCGCATCTACGAGCGACGGGGGCTCGTCCAACCGGCACGCACCCAAGGCGGCAACCGACGGTACAGCGACGCCGACATCGAGCGGTTGCAGCGGATCTCCGACCTCGCCGAGCAGGGTATGAACCTCGAGGGCATCCGGCGGGTGATGGAGCTCGAGTACGAGAACGAGCGGCTCCGCGCCGAGCTCGCCGAGGCTCGTGCTGCGGCCGTGTCGGCGCGTTCCGACGCCGAGCGTCGCCAGCGCCGAGACCTGGTGCCGCTCCGTCAGGCGATCGCGGTGTTCGGCGAGCGCCCCGGTTTCCTCGACGATTGACCTCCGCCGCCTGATCTCCCGCGTCTGATCTCCCGCGTCTGATCTCCCCTCGCGTCGTCGGCGGAACGTGCGATCAGAGGGCGACCAGACCGGCGATGCCCACGGCATACGTCCCGAGGATGGCGATTCCCTCGAATCCGATGTAGCGCTCGTCGCGGTACAGCAGGCCGCCGGTGAGCATCGCCGTCATCACCACGGTCACGGCCAGCACCAGGAGTGTCTGCTGGTCGACGGCGTGGTAGATCGAGCCGCCACGGAAGGCAAGGTCGGCCGCGGCCACGAACAGCACGTCGAAGGTGTTCCCACCGACGATGTTCGACACCGCCAGCGTGAGCGCTCCGATCCGGACCGCCGTCAGCACCGTGATCAGCTCGGGGAGCGAGGTGATCACGCTCGTGAACAAGGCCCCGACGATCGATCCCGACATGCCGCTCTCGCGGGCGACGGTCAGCCCTGCCTGCCCGATCAGGTAGCCGACCACTGCGACCACCGCCGCGAGTCCGGCGAACTCCAGCCACAGCTTGGTCGTGGTATTCGGATCGTCGTCGTCGTCGTCGATCACGTCGACGTCCGTGTCCGCCGTGTCGCGGGGACGCCACATCGGGCTCTCACCGGCGCCGCGGACGAGTCGGAGGCCGTACACGTAGACCAGGACCAGCGCGGCCGACGCAGGATGCACCCCCAGGATGGAGAACTCCGGTCCCGTCGCCGCCATCAGCACCGTTCCGACCAGGGCGATCAGGATCGCCGTCTGCAGCAGGTTCGGCAGCGAGGCCGCCGCGTGCTCGAGGTTGGTCCGGCGGTAGATCAGGTCGGCGATCACGAGAAAGCTCGTCTGCGCGGCGATACCGCCGATCGCGTTGCTGACCGCGAAGCCCGCCTCACCTTCGAGGGCGCCGGTGATCGTGGTGATCAGACCGGGCAGCGACGTCGCCGCCCCCAGGAGGACGGCGCCGGCGAGGGCCTCGCCGATCCCGGTCCGGTCGGCGAGCACGTCGACCGTCCTCGTGAACCTGATGCCCGTGATCAGCAGGAAGGCACCCCCGACGAGCAGCACGGCGACGGCGACGGGGAGGCTGTTGATCATCTCCGCCCCGTACCCGTCAGGCACCGAGTTCAAGCTCCGCACGGGGCCACGTCGCCGCGTCGGACGTCGGCGGTGCGGCGCCCGTCGTGCGCAGGAGGGTGGTCCGGTCGGCGGGCATGGGTCGCCCTGACGAGGTCGAGCGTGCGGCGCGGCCGCTGCCGGTGGGCATGGATCGCGCACGGACCGACCGCACGGGCCTACGTGACCTCCGGCCGTGCGGTCGCACCGGGACCTGACGCGAGCGCCGTTGTGTCGCTCGGAGTGGCACACTGATCACGTGACGTCACAGGCCGTCTCGTGGCAACGGGCGCTGTCGGTGGTGGTCGCGGTCCTCATCGGGCTGACCGGTGTGATCGTGGCCTTCCGGGCCGACGGCTTCGCCGCGTTCGACGCCACGGTGCCGCGCGCCACTCGCTGGTTCGTCGACCAGACGAACGGGCGGCTGGTGCTGGCCGACGGGTTCTCGGGGCGGGCGCTCGCCCGACTCAACACGGCGAGCGACGGTCAGGTGCTCGAAGTCGCGCAGAGCGCGAGCGGGGTCGTCATCGTCGACCGATCGGCGGGGACCACGCGGACGATCGATTCGTCGGCGCTCCGGCTCGGTCCGGCCCAGTCGGTGGGTCTCGTCGCAGAGCCGACGACGGTCGTCGGCGTCGGTCAGGCCGGTCTGGTCGCCGTCGACCCGGTGTCCGCCCAGGGGCTCCTCGTGCCGCCGGGCGGCGATCCACTCCGATTCGACATCGATGCGGGCGGTACCGTCGACTCGACCGCTATCGCGCCGGACGGTTCGGTGTGGTCGTTCGCGGCCGGGCGGCTCTCACGAATCACCACGACCGGCCGACAGACCATCGTCGGCGGGTTGTCGAACGCCCGTTTCGCCCTCGTCGGCAACACCCCACTGATCCTCGACATCGGGCGGGGTCGCGCGAGGTTCGGTGCCGGAGACTGGGTCGCCATGCCGGCCGGCGTCCCGGTCGACGAACTGGTGCTCCAGACGGACGGGCCCGGTGCCTCGTGCGGCTGGCTCGGTACCGACGACGAACTCTGGTGCGTCAGCGAGGGGGGTTTCGAGGAGACGGTGACGATTCCCGGCCTCGCCATCGACAGCGTCGACTCGTTCGCCATCGCCGGTGACGCCGCAGCGCTGGTGCGGCGGGCGCCGACGGAGATCGTCCGGTTCGACTGGCGCGAGGGCGCGATCGTCGACGACGTGCTGGCCGACCCTGCGCCCGGCGCCTCACTCGACGTCGCGGCGTCGACCGACCTGGTGTGGGTCGACGAGTCCAACGGCGACTTCGTGTGGGCCGTGAACCCCTGGGGCATCACCCCGATCAGCAAGGACGATCTCGCCACGCCGCTGCTCGGCGAGGCGGGCGAACTGCTCGCCGATGGTGAAGGAGGGCGAGCACCGAGTGTCCGGGGTGGCGAGGATCGCACCGGCGACATCGAGCGCGAGCCGGACAACGACGGTGTCGACGATCCACCGGTTGCGGTCGACGACTCGGTCACCGCGCGCTCGGGCACGAGTGTGCCGATCGCCGTGACCGCCAACGACTACGACCCCGACGGCGAGGCGATCGCGGTGGTCCGCGTCGGCGCCCCCAGGGTCGGCAAGGTCGAGATCGCGAGCGCGAGCATCGTGCTGTATCAGCCCGACCCCGGCTACGTCGGCAGCGACCAATTCGACTACACGATCACCGACGGGAACGGGACCGAGGCCACGGCCACCGTCAACGTCGAGCTGCTGCCGGCCGACGCCCCCAACCAGGCGCCGATCGGCGCGCCCGACGTCGCCGAGACCGGCCCGGACGCTCCCGTGATCATCGACGTGCTCCTCAACGACATCGACCCCGAGCGCGATGCGTTGCGGATCGGCTCGTTCAATCCGCCCGACGTGGGTGGCACGATCACCGAGACCGAGGGACCGTCGGGGTTCCCGGCACTGCGGTACGAGCCGCCTCCCGGCGCTTCCGGAACCGCCACGTTCACGTACCGGCCCGTCGACAGTTACGGCGCGGTCGGCGAGGCCGTGGTCGTCCAGGTCGAGATCGCACAGTCCAGCGACGAGAACAGGCCGCCCGTCGTCCGGCCCGACGCGGCACGCGTGCGTCGAGACGTCGAGACGACGCTGACCGTGCTGGCCAACGATCGTGATCCCGACGGTGATCGACTCAGCCTGGGTCTCGTCGAGCCGCTGCCGCCGGGCATCGAAGCCCGTGTGAGCGGGGACGAACTGAAGGTCACCGCTCGGGCCGGTGCCGCGGAACTGTCACCGTTCGCATACACGGTGGACGACGGCCACGGTCACGTCGTGACCGGGTCGGTGCTGATCGCACTGGTGGGCGAGCTCGAACCGAATCGTCCTCCGATCGCGAACGCGGACACCGCCTCGGCGGTCGTCGGCACCGCCCGACTGATCGATGTCCTGGCCAATGACAGCGATCCCGACGGCGATGCGGTCGTTCTGGTGAGTGTCGATCGCGAGGACGACGGACCGAATGCGGGGGCGATCGCGGTTCAGGGCTCGGAGGTGCTGTACACAGCGGCGCCGATCGACACCGACGACGACGTCGCCATCGACCGCTTCACGTACACGATCACCGACGGCAACGGCAACGATGCCGTCGGCCAGGTGAGCGTCCGCGTGCTCCCCGAGGCCCTCGCCGCGCCACCGTTCGCCAAGGACGACGCAGCCACCACCGAAGTCGACGTGCCGGTGACGCTCGACGTGCTCAGCAACGACGGCGACCCGTCCGGCGAACCCCTCTCGATCGTGGGGCGCCCAGGGTGTGCCGGCGGCGGTGAGGCGGTCGTCACCGCCGGTGGACGCGTGCGGTTCACACCGCCGCCCGGCCGCTCCGGTGTGTTCAGCTGCACGTACGAGGTGGGCAGCCAGGCTGGCCGCGCCAATGCGACGATCGTCGTCAGCGTGCTCGAACCGGAGGTGGACAATGCGGCCCCGGTCGTGATCGACGAGGACGTCACCGTCGAGATCGGCAAGACGATCGTCGTCGACGTGCTCGACAACGACTCCGACCCCGACGGGCCGCACTCCGAGTTGCGGGTGCTGTCGACGACCCGTCCGTCACTCGGGACCGCGACGAGGAGCGGCAGCCGGATCACGTTCGAGGCGGGTCCGGCGGTCGGGATCACGAGCATCGTCTATCAGGTGGGGGACGGCGGGTCGGGCGTCACCGCGGGTCGACTCCTGATCCGCATCGTCGAGCCGGCCCCGCTCGCCCCGTACGCCAACGACGATCTTCGAACCATCACGGGCCCGGCGGTGCCGACCACGGTCGCGGTGCTCTCCAACGACGGCGATCCTGATGGCGGCGTCCCCGATCTCCGCATCATCGACGCCACCGTGATCGCCGGCGAGGCCGTGGTCACGGTGGCGCCCGCATCCGTGACGATCACGCCGCCGGCCGAGTTCGTCGGCGACGTCGTCGTGCGGTACACGATCGTCGACCCCGACGGTCTGACGGCTCAGGCGCGGATCGTCCTGACGGTGTTGGAGGAACCGAACCGGCCGCCCGACGCCGGCGACGACTCGGCGACCGTGGCGAACGGAGGCACGATCTCGATCCCGATCGCCCTCAACGACGTCGACCTCGACGGTGACCCCCTGACGTATTCGATCGTGAGCGGCCCGAACCCGGCCCTCGGCTCGGCACGCCTCGAGTCGGGCTCACTCGTGTTCGTCGCCGTTCCCGATGCGAGCGGCACCGCTACGGTCGTGTACCAGGTCGACGACGGTGAGGCGACGGACGACGCCGTCGTCTCGGTCACGGTGCTGCCGTGTACACAGTCGCGGCCGTCGGCCCCCGACCTCTTCTTCCAGACCGGCTACCAGCAACCGATCTCGATCGACCTGACTGCGAGCGCCACCAACGGCACGGTCGTCGACGTCGGTGCCCCGCTGTCGGCTCCGAGCGGCGTCTACACGCCGCCGGCGGGCGAGAACGGGAACGTCTCGTTCACCTACACGGTCAGGAACTCGTGCCGCGTCCAGGCGGTCGGCACCGTGGTGATCGACGTGAACCAAGATCCGCTCGCGTCGCCGTACCAGACGGCGATCGGGCGCCGCGAGCAGATCGTGATCCCGGTGTCGGCGCTGGCCTCCGACGCCGAGCCCCTGCGGATCGTCGGTTGGGAGGGCCTGCCCGACTGGATCACCGTCGTCGAGGAGCAGCGGGCGTTGTTCGTCGACCCCGGCGGCCGCAGCGGTCGCGTCGAGATGACCGTCATCGTCGCGGACCCGGGCGGGCTGCAGGCGCGAGTTCCCGTGACGATCGAACTCGTCAACCTGGCACCGGTCGCCCAGCCCGATTCGGTCGCGATCGCCGACGCTCCGGTCGTGTTCGCGCCGCTGGCCAACGACAGCGACCCTGACGGCGATGCGATCAGCCTCGGAGCCGTGCCGGTGAACGTGACGTTCTCGAACGGCGGTGTCGGGACGATCCAGCAGCTCGCCGACGGTCAGCTCCGGATCGACGCCGGTGACGGGCTCGGTGTCGCGACGTTCCGGTACACGATCGTCGACGCACTGGGACTGACCTCCGGTGAGGCGACCGTGACCGTCACGGTGAACCGCTCGCCCGTTGCGCCGACGGTGCCGGTCGAGGTGCGCGCCGGGTCGAGCGTGGTGACGCCGGTGCCGGCCACCGACGCCGAGGGCGGACCGCTGACGCTCAGGATCATCGGTGATCCGGCGCCGCTCACGATCACGATCGACGGTCTCACGGTCACGGTCTCGGCCCCGCTCGGCGCCGCCGGCCAACAGTTCTCGGTCGGCTACCGGGTGACCGATCCGCAAGGGGCGAGCGCGACCGGTTCGCTCGACGTGACCGTGGAGGCGCCACCGGCGACGACGACCACGAGCACGACGACGACGACCACCACCACGACGACCACCACGACGACCGTCCCGCCGACATCGTCGACCGCACCCACCACCGAAGCGACGACCGCGACCACCAGCGCGCCGACGACGCCGTCCACCTCGCCGTAGGCGGGTTGGGCCCGCGTCAGCGCCGGCGGATCTTGAGCGGATGGTCGGACGAGGTGAGGCAGCGTCCGGTGTCGCAGTCGAACTTCCAGCCGTGGAGTGTGCACACGAGCACGTCGCCGTGGCGACCCGACTCGATCTCGCCGAAGACGGTGAGGTCGGCGTTGCGGTGCGGGCAACGCCGTTGGACGACGTACCCGCCGAGCTCGATCTCCGG
>CAXBAZ010000214.1:0-6765 GCA_963973395.1 uncultured Acidimicrobiaceae bacterium | reverse complement strand
CGACCCACATCGGCCACACTCGCATCGACCAGGGGGCAATGTCGGTATTGCGTATGACGTCGGTGTCCTTGGGTGGCGACATCGCCCGCAACGCGATCGAGGTGCACCTCGATGCAGCCGATGCACGAACCGAACTCACCGGAATCACCATGACCAGCGGCCTCCAACGCCACGACACGGTCGTCACCGTCGACCACGCGGCCTCGCGGTGCTCCAGCAACCAACGTTTCACCGGCGTCGTCGACGACCACGGACGCGGTTCGTTCAGCGGCGAGATCATCGTCCGTCCCGGAACCACCGCCACCGACGCCCACCAGTCCAGCCGGAACCTCGTTCTCGACCCGAACGCCGAAGCCGACGCCCGACCGTGGCTGCGAATCCTCGCCGACGACGTGCGCTGCACCCACGGCGCGACCGTTGGCCGTCTCGACGACGAGGCGCTGCACTACCTTCGCAGCCGAGGCATCGCGCTCCCCCAGGCGCGAACGATGCTGATCGACGCATTCGTTCGCGACATCACCGACTCGATCCCGCACGAGTCGGTGCGCACTCACGTCGCCGCACTCGTCGCCGCTGCTGCAACACCCCCGTCGACAGCCGCCGCGACCCCTGTCCGAGCCGAGCAGAGCCAATGACCAGTTGGAACCCGGTCGAACTCACCCGCGAGTGCATCGCTACGACCGTGCCCTACGGCGAACAGGTGACCCTCGACGCGGGTGGGCTGGTCGAGATCGTGCAACAACTCGGGGCGAGCGTCACCGTGCGCACCGAGATGGGTGCAATGCTGCGCATCGCCGGCACCGACGCCGACGCGGTCGGCCTCGACCCCGTCGAGGTCTCCGTGGCTGCAGCGGACGGGCCGTTCCAACTCGACCGCGTGATCGATGCCCTGCAACAGATCTACGACCCCGAGATCCCCGTCAGCATCGTCGAGCTCGGTCTCGTCTATCGCTGCGAAGAGGTCAGCGCCCCCGACGGGTCGCGTCGGATCGAGATCGACATGACGATGACCGCTCCAGGTTGCGGCATGGGCGACGTTCTGCGTGCCGATGCGCTCCGGGCGGTGCGATCGATCCCAGGTGTCGACGACGTCGACGTCACGCTCGTGTTCGATCCACCGTGGAACATCAACCGCATGTCCGAGGCCGCCCGCCTCCAACTCGGGATTCTCTGACGACGTGACGAGCCGGACCCCGGCCCATCGGAACGTCGAGCGGCTTCCATCGAGCGCGACCGCATGCGCCGACCTGGCTGGAGCACAACCGTGGATGCAGAACCTGCCGTTGTTCATCATCGGCGGCGCATCGGTCATCGCCGGCGGACTGGCCGCAGCCGTGACCGGACCCGCACAGTGGGGCCACGGCTCGTGGGTGGCGGCGTTCCTCGTGCTCGTGGCAGGCGTCGCTCAGATCGGAATCGGCGCCGGCCAGGCCCATTTGGCGCCGCATGCACCCAGCGCCACGTCCATCGCCGTGCAATGTGCGATGTGGAACGCCGGCTGCGCGATGGTGATCGTCGGGACGCTGCTGTCGCGTCCCGTCATCGTGTACGTCGGCAGTGCGCCGCTGGTGGCCGTGTTGGGGATGTCGGCGGTTGCGCTGAGAGGGACCCGAGTTCAGCGTCCGGCCTTCCTGGTGCTGTACCGCCTCCTCCTCATGGTGCTCCTGGCGAGCATTCCGATCGGCCTCGCGCTCGCGTGGGCGCGCCACTGACCCGACGATTGTCAGACAGGCTCGGCGCGGACTGCCGGGAAGAGCACGTTGTTCTCTTTGTGCACGTGGAGGTGGGTGTCGGCCTCGAGGTCAGCCAAGGCCCGGTAGCAGGCGGCGTAGCTCGCACACCCGTCGGCGGGAGTTGCGTACCCAGAGGTGACGCGACGCAGTTCGTCCAGGAGCTCGCCGACCGTTTCGTGCTCGCTGGCGAGCGCGTCGATCTGCGCTGCGACGACCTGGCGATCGGACGCGGGCAGGTCGGTGACTTCACCGAGCCGGCGGATCAGCGGGAACAGCTCCTGCTCCTCTCGGGTGAGATGTGGTTCGAGATCGACACGCAGCTCGGTGTAGAGCCGCTGCACCTCAGCCAGCTCGGGGTGCCGCTCGCCGTGCACCGACGCGATCTTGTCGACCAGTGCGCTGATCCGAGGCAGCTCGTCCCACAGGTAGCGGTGGTGGACAGCCTCGATGTGATCGACCAGCTCGACGGGGCCGAGTGATGCCCACGCGGCGGCAGGCTCGTCGACATGAGCTGCCGACAGTTCGTCGGCGACCGTCTGTGCATCCAAACCCGCCTCGCCGGCTGCTTCGGCGAGGGTTCGGCGGCCGTGGCAACAGTAGTCGAGACCACGCCGCTCGAGGTCGGCAGCCAAGGATGGGCGGAGCGTGACGATCTCACCGAGCGTCATCGTCGGATCGATGCCGCGGTCACCCTCGACCGGAGTGGTCGCTTCGGGCCCGAGATGTCGGTGGTGATCGCACGTCGTGGTCAGCGTGACAGGTTCGAGAGGCACCATTCGGACCTCATTGCCGAACATCTCGATGCCGTGCAGGCGGTTGCGGATGGCTCCGGCGATCGTCTCGAGCTCAGTATCGTGATCGATCTCGATGCATGGTCCTGCGAACGAACCGTGCACGCTTCGCACGCCGTCAAGATTGGCGAGGTCGTCGAGGGTGTCGTTGAAACAGGTCGGGCAGTTCGCCCCGTCGATGCGCAGTGATGTCTGCATGGTCGCCTTCTTCCAGCTGAGAGTGTCGGCGGCGCCCGACTCGGACTCGGACGCCGCCGTTGTACGTTCAGCCTAACGGACCTGCTCGATTATTTCTAGTTTTAGACAGATAAATAAAACCGTCAGGCCCAGTCGTCAGCGCTTCGGTCGAAGTTGCGTCACGACGTCGGCGACGTCGGGCGGCGTGTCTTTCCCATAGGCAGCCGGGAGCGCGCCGCGATGCCCGCACGGCATCGAGATCGCGAACAGGATCGCTTCGTCGCCAGGGTCGCTGGCACCCTCGAACCGATACACCTCATCGACGGTGACCTCGTCGGCGCCCAGCAGCGACAGCCGTCGCACCGCAATCCGCCCTCGCTGACCGACAGCTGCTCGGTCCAGCCGACGGATTGCAGCTGGCGCATCCGTTCACCGAGGGTGTCCATCGGCCCGGTCATGATTCGAGATGACAGCGGAGGCGGCATGCGCCTCGACGCGGATCGCGTGGCACGAGTTCGTCGATCACGAGTCCGCCGAGTGAATCGGCGGCTCCGTATGCCAGACCGAGGTGCAGCCCGCACACCGTGTCGGGATCGGCCAGCGCCGTTGTTGCGAATGGGCAGGCACCCAACACAATGTCGATGCGATCTCCCTTTCGAGTCGCGGTCGGCTCGAACCCGTGTCGTTCCATGGTGTCGACAAGGCCCGCCACCGGATCGGGATCCACGCCCGGCGCGACGCTCCCCTGTCGGCCGGCGCGCCGGCCGACATCGACCGGTGAGTCACCGGTCCGGATGATCTCCGCCAACAACAGCGACAAGCGTTCGTACGGGCCGGTCACTCCCCAACGGCTCTCCGCAGACGGGTCGACCGTGTAGACCAGCCGCGGTCGCCCGCGCCCGCCGAGCGGAGCGGTGGCCTCCGACAGGAGACCCGCCTCGACGAGCTTGGCGAGATGTTGACGAATGGCGTTGTGGTGGAGCCCGAGATGGTCGGTCAGCTCCGCCACCCCCACCGGCCGCTCGGCGTCGGCGACGTAGCGGAACAGCTCGTGGCGCGTCGGGTCGCCGAGCGCTCGTGCCTGTGTCTGCAGCTCGGTCATCGTCCACCCACCACGCTCAGCACCGAGATCACGATGAGCAGGAGCATGACGCCCGCCATCAACAGAATTGCCTTCCCGGTCGGGTGGACCGGCGTCATGATGGGTGCTCCGCACCCTCGTCGGGGGCGTACGTCCAGTCCGGTCGTTTGCGCCAGAACGATTCGTCGTAGACGGCGCGGCCGTCCGTGAGGTCGAGCAGCTTCGGTATCGGGAGGCGCCGCGGACGCGGGCACTTTCCGAGTTCGAGGTGCTCGGCGAACTCGTCCGGGAACGCTCGCAGGATGCTCGTCACGACGATCTGTTCCTCCGCAGCCAGATAGCAGCGGCTGCCGTCGGTGACGTGACCCAGCCATCCGGTGATCGCGTCGAGATCGCGTTCGTTTCCGACACCGGTCTCGATGCGTTCGAGGTGTTCGGTGATTGCGCTCGAACCCAACTTGCAAGGCGGACACTGACCGCACGACTCGACAAGAATCGCGAGAACCGATACGCCGCGTCGACCATGCACGTCGTGTCGTCGTACACGATGAACCCCGCCGAACCCATGCCGCTGCCGATCGACTCGAAGCCCTCGTAGCTCACCGGCACGTCGAGATCGGCGGCGGTCACCACAGCGTTCGCCACCCCCGAGAAGACCGCCTTGACCGACCGCCCCGGAGCCATGCCGCTTCCTACTGCGTCGATCAGCTCCCGCAACGAGATCCCGATCTCGACCTCGCCGACATCGGGAGCGAGCACATCGCCGACGACCGTGGCGACGATCGTTCCAGGCGACTCCGCGGTGCCCATCGAACGAAACCACTCCCCAGCGTGGGCGAGGATGTGGGGGATGTTCGACAGGGTTTCGACGTTGTTCACGAGCGTCGGGTTCGACCCGGCGTCAGACGAGCCAGTCCCGTTGTCGTGCGACTGCCAGCCGAGCTGCGGCGCGGACGCGAACAGGCCGTGAAGATACGGGGGAAGCCAGCGCGGCAGCGGCTCGTTCCCCTCGATGACTTCGAGCATCGCCTTCTCCTCGCCGAACAGATACTCGTCCGGCCCGGCGACGATCGTGATCTTGCAGTCTCCACAAATTCCAGCGGTCTGGAACTCCTGCACGGCGCGGGTGACGGCGTCGATCTCACGTTGAAAGCTTGCCTTCAGACAGATGAACGACTCGGTTGCATCGATCGCATACGCGGCGATCGCCACCCCCTCGACCAGCTGATACGGATTGGCGCGCAGCAACGAACGGTCCTTGAAGGTGCCGGGCTCCCCTTCGGCACCGTTGCAGACCAGATACCGCCGGCCGCCCGTCTGGGCAGCGACACCCGCCCACTTCTGGCCGGTAGGAAAACCTCCACCTCCGCGACCGCGCAGACCCGACTGCGTCACGACATCAATCGTGGCCGTCGGGCCGATCTCGTGGGTACGGCGAACGCCCGACCCACCGGTCTCGGTCGCAAGGTAGGCGTCGAGCGACACGATCGGCTCCGTCGGCAACAAGAACGTGTTCATCTGCGCCTCCACACATCAGGGCGAACGACACGGACGCATCCGGCCGAACTCACCAGGTCATGGTACCCGTCTCATAGTTCCATACACCGCTAGAACAAAAGAGCACCCCGGGACGTTCGGCCCTAGCTCGCCCGCAATCTATGAGTTCATGATTCATAGACTATGAAGCTCGAGTTGAAGCCGCGTACCGACCTGACGCTGCGAACCCTCGCTGCGCTGACCGACGGGAAGCGTTGGCGGGCGGCTCAACTCGCCGAGCACGTCGGCACCACAGCCGCCTACATCGCGCACATCGTCGGTCCGCTCACCAAGGCCGGATGGCTGCACTCGGCTCCTGGTCCGACCGGTGGCCATCGGCTCATCGCCGACCTCGACACGGTGTCGCTGCTCGACGTCATCGAAGCGGTCGAGGGCCCGACCGACGACGGTCGGTGCGTCATGGCCAACCGGCCATGTCCCGCACCCGAACCGTGCGCGATACACGACACCTGGCTCCGAGCCCGAACAGCGCTCACCGACGAGCTCGCGTCGACGTCACTGATGTTGATCGCGAGCACCCACGCCAGTCAGAAGGATCAGAAAGGTGTTCAATCATGAACCGCAAACTCACGCGCGTCGGGGTCGCTGCCCTGCTCGTACTCACCCCCGTCGCAACAGCGGCGTGTGCCGACGACGGCCCGGCCACACGGACCGCCGGCGCAGCAGCCGGGCCCGGAGCCGGCGCTGCCGCTGCGGCCCCGGTTGGCGACATCGCGCTCGACGACACCGTCGAGTTCTACGCGAGCGAGTTCATGTTCGCACCCGCCGACTTCGTCGCACAGCCCGGCACATACACCGGAGTCCTCATCAACGACGGCACCATCGAACACGACATCACCTTCGAAGGTGGCGAGCCGGTCGTCGCCGCCGCCGGCGAATCCGTCGAGTTCGAGTTCACGGTCCCTGAGGAGGGCGTGCGCTACTGGTGTTCGATCCCCGGACACGAAGACGCCGGCATGGTCGGGTTCGTGAGCACGGGCAACTCAGAGGCCGCCGCACCCAGCGGCGACGACCACGTCGCCTCCGACGCGACACCAGCGGTCGAAGCCAACGCCGACGCCACCCTCTACGCCCTCCGCGACCCGCGCCCACCGGCACGCGGCGAAGGAGAAGGAGTGACGCTCATCCCGGGCGGCGCTCCCGACGGCGGGGACCTGATCGAGATGGAACTCGTCGTGGAAGAAAAGCTGATGACCGTCGCCGACGGTTTCGAACAGCTCGTGTGGACGTTCGGCGGTGAAGTTCCCGGCCCGGTGTTGCGCACACACGTCGGCGACACCGTTCGAGTCCATCTGGTGAATCCTCCCGACGCGAGCGTGTCGCACTCGATCGACTTCCATGCATCACAGGTGTCGATGGAGGACGAGATGGCCTCGATCGCTCCGGGCGAAGACTTGGTCTATGAGTTCACGACCGACTACGCCGG
>CAXBAZ010000213.1:0-6775 GCA_963973395.1 uncultured Acidimicrobiaceae bacterium | reverse complement strand
GCGGCGATCCGGAGCACGTGCGCCAGCTCACCTCGGATCGCCTCCTCGAGCGCAGCACGACGGCGCGGCCCGGCAGGAACCTCCAGCATGCGCTCTCGCAACGAGCTGCGGTGGGTCGTGGCCGGTTGGGAGTCGACGAGCTCGTCGAGCAGTCCCGACGAACCCGTCGCGGCGTCCCACCGGCGCGCGTCGAAGCGCATCGTCACCGCCCGAGTGAGATCGCTGTCGATGAGGCGCTCGAGCGCGTCGAGTCCTTCGTCGGTCGTCAACCCACCGAGACCGAGTTGTTCGAGCCGACCGCCGCGGATGTCGTCGGCGGCGGCGAGCCCGACCTCCGCCCAGGGGCCCCAATCGATGCTCAGGGCGGGTAGGCCGGCGCGTCGGCGGGTCTCGGCGAGCGCGTCGAGGAACGCGTTGCCGGCTGCGTAGTTGGCCTGCCCGGTGAGGCCGAGCACGGCCGCGACCGACGAGAAGCCGACGAAGAAGTCGAGCGGGTCCGCGAGCGTCGCCCGGTGGAGGTTCCAGCCGCCGGCGAGCTTGGGATCGAGGGCCCGATGCAGCTGCTCCGCGTCCATCCGACCGATCGTGGCGTCGGCGAGCGTGCCGGCGGCGTGCACCACGCCGCGAATCGGTGGCAGTTCGCCCCTGACGCGGTCGAGCGCGGCCGCGAGGCCGGCCCCGTCGGTGACGTCGGCCTGCACGACCTCGACGGTGACCCCGGACGCTCGCATCGCGGCGATGGTTCCCGCGGCCGCATCCGACGGCGCCGACCGACCAACGAGGACGAGCTGCCGGGCGCCACGGTCGGCGAGGCGGCCCGCAACGGCGAGGCCGAGCGCCCCGAGACCACCCGTGATGACGTACGTGGCGTCCGACCGGACGACGCCCACGTCCGCGGCCACGGTTGCGGGCATCGTGAGCACCAGCTTCCCGAGGTGGGCCGCCCGGGCCATCAGGCGGAAGGTGTCGGCGGCATCGGTGATCGGCGCCGCAGTCACCGGCAGCGCAGCGAGCTGTAGATCGGCGACCATCGCGATCACGCGCCGGAACACCTCGGCGACGTCGTCCGGGTCGTCCTCGGTGAGGCCCGCCAGGTCGAGCACGTGGACGGCGATGTTGTGCTTGAGGGCGGCCATCCCGAGCCGCGTGTCGGCGTACACGTCCCGCTTGCCGATCTCGATGAACCGCCCCCTCGGCGCCAGCGTCGAGAGCCCGGCCGGGATCGCCGCCCCGACGAGAGAGTTCAGCACGACGTCGACACCGCGCCCGCCGGTGTCGGCGAGCACCTCGTGGGCGAAGTCGAGCGTGCGCGAGTCGTAGACGTGGTCGATCCCGGCGGCGCGGAGGTGCTCCCGCTTGGCCGGCGTTCCGGCGGTCGCGTAGATCTCGGCGCCGATGTGGCGGCACAGCTCGATCGCGGCGAGTCCGACGCCGCCGGTCGCGGCATGGATGAGCACCCGCTCGCCGGCACGCAGCCGGGCCAGCTCGACCAGCCCGTAGTACACGGTGAGGTAGGCCACCGGGAGGGTGGCCGCCTCCTCCGGCGTCAGGTGGGCAGGCCGAGGGGCGACGAATGCGGCCGGCACCGTGGCATGCCGCGCGAGGAGCGGGGTCCGGTGGTACGCCGGCGTGACCACGACCACCTCGTCGCCGACCGAGACCCCGTCGACGGCGGATCCCGTCGCGACGACGACCCCGGCACCCTCCGCTCCGAGTGCCACGTCGGGGCTGGGTTCGACGCCCGGGCAGACGCCCATCGCCTTGAGCACGTCGAGGAAGTTCAGCCCGGCGGCGTCGATCCGGACCTCGACCTCGTGCGGCCCCGGCGCGCGGCGCGGCGTGGTCCGCGGGCGGAGGCTGTCGAGCGTCCCCGGCTCCGCGATCGCGAGCTGGTACTCGTCGGTCTCGACGCGTCGAAGGGCCGCAGGCCGTTCGACGGCGAGCCGCGCCAGGCGCGGCGCGAGTCGCGCCGTGCCGCGGAGGACGAGCTGACGGTCGTCGCTTCCGGCGCGCAGCTCCTCGACCAGTCGGGCCCCGGACCCCGGGCCGGGCGCCACGTCGACCAGCGTCGACCGGCACGACGGCCGCTCGGCCGCGAGCACCCGCCCGAGCCCCCAGACCACCGACTGCGCCGGTGCCGGTTCGACCTCGTCGTCGGATCCGACCAGCTGTGCTCCACACGTCACGAGCCACAGCCGGGGCTCGGCGACCGGCGCGTCGTCGAAGTGGGCGGCCCATCCCTGTGCGAGGGCGATCAGCGCTTCGGATGCCACGCTCGCATCGGCGACCGGATCGGCCGCGTCCTGTCCGATCTCGGCCGCCCAGGCGTAGGCGACGCCCGCGCAAGGAGTACCCGCCGCTCCGGCGAGGTCGGCCAGTGCACCCCGGTGGTCGTCCATCGAGACCGGGTCGAGCTCGACGTGATGCTCGTCCACGCGTCGGAACGCGGCGCCGGGCGAGATGGTCGTGCAGTCGTCGCCGGCCGACCGCAGCCGTTCGACGACTTCGTCACCGACGGCGCCATCGGTGTACACGATCCACCGTTGCGGTCCGGACTCGGGGGCGACGTCGCGATCTGACGATCGCCACGCGACGTCGAAGAACAGGTCGTCGAGGCGCCGCGATCCGCCCATGCGCCGCAGCTCGACGCCCGCCAACGTACCGATCGACGAACCGCCCGCGTCGAGCACCGTGATCTCGCACCGCATCGACCGGGGGTCGGTGCCGATGACCTCGACGTGGACCCACGTCTCGGTCGGGTCGAGCGGCACCGTCAGCGGCGAGACGCGGTCGATGGAGACCGGGAAGTACGTCTCGCCCGGCGCATCGTCCACCAGCGCGACGGCGAGCTGCAGGCACCCGTCGACGAGTCCGATCCGCGTCTGCATGGCATCGGCGTGGGCGTCCGGTGCGGAGAGCCGGCCGACGAGCTCGCCGTCGCCGTGCCAGGTCTCCTCCACCGTCCGGAACGCCCCGTCGTACTCGAGCCCGCGGCCTCGCATCGCCGCGAGGTGCGCGTCGGCGTCGCGGTGTTCGGGGCAGCGCGCCCGTACGGCGGCGAGCTCGACGGTCGGGCTCGGTCCATCCGCGACGGCGAGGGTCGCCGTCGCGTGGAGGCGCCACGTGGGAGTGCCTGCGCCGGCCCCCGCGGCGTCGCTCGAGTGGATGCGGAGACGTCCGCCGCCAGGTCGATCTTCGTCGAAGGTGACCTGAAGGTCACGTTCACGTCGAGGGTCGAGGGGCAGGGCCTCGATGACCTCGAGGTCGACCACGTCGAGGTCCGCGGGAGCGGACTCACCGAACGCATCGAGCGCCGCCGCGCGGATGATCTCGACGAACCCGGCCGCCGGCATGATCGCCTCGCCCCCGACCACGTGGCCCGCGAGGAAACCGAGCCGGTCGTGGTCGATCGTCGTGTGCCAGTGCACGGTTCCGGGTTCGGACGCCGGCCGCACACCCCCGCCGAGCAGCGGGTGGCCAGACCGACCGGCCGAGCGCGTACGCGTCGGCTCGTACCAGTAGCGCTCACGCTGCCACGGGTACAGCGGCAGATCCACGTGACCCGGGCGCCCACCCACGACCGCATCCCAGTCGACGCGAACACCGGCGACGTGGAGGTGGCCGAGCGCCGCCAGCATCGACGCTCGCTCCGGCTCCCCGCGGCGCAGGGTCCCGACCGTCGTGGCGCCCGCACCGGTGAGGCCGGCCGCTTGTTCGATCGCCGGCAGCAGGATCGGATGGGGGCCGAGCTCGACGAAGACCGTGGGACCGGATGCCGTCAGCGCCGCGACCGTCTCCGAGAACCGGACCGGGCGACGGAGGTTGCGCGCCCAGTAGTCGGGACCCAGCGCGTCGCCCGCCAGGGCGGACGCGTCGACGGTGGAGTGGAACACCACGGCGGTCGCCGTCGGGACCAGGTCGGCGAGCTCGGAGCGCAGATCGTCGAGCAACGGCTCCACCTGCGGGCTGTGCGAGGCGACGTCGACCTTGACCAGCCGGCAGAACACGTCGCGTGCCTGGAGGTCCGCGAGTACCGCGTCGACCGCGCTCGGCGCACCGGAGATGACCGTCGATCGCGGGCTGTTGCTCGCGGCGATGGACAGCTCGTGCTCGTGACCGCCGATCGCCGCCTGCGCCTCGACCCAGGGCAGGTCGACAACGGCCATCGCACCTTCGCCGCTGATCCGGTGGAGCAGCCGGCTCCGCGTCGCGATGACCCTCGCCGCCTGCTCGAGGGTGAGCGCTCCGGCGACGTGCGCGGCGGCGACCTCGCCCATGCTGTGCCCGATGACCGCATCGGGCTGGACGCCCCACGACCGCCACCGCTCGGCGAGCGCGACCTGGATGGCGAACAGCAACGGCTGGATGACGTCGATCCGGTCGAGCCGGGCCGGATCATCCTCCGCGAGCACCGCGAGCGGCGACCAGCCCGTCGCGGTCGCGACCGCCGCGTCACAGCGCTCCATCGCACGTCGGAAGACGGCGTCGGACACGAGCAGCTCGCGGCCCATCCCGACCCACTGCGAACCCTGGCCGGCGAAGACGAACGCCACCTTCGGTCGTTCGGGATCGACCACGCCGTGGACCACCGCCGGGTGCTCGTCACCGCCGGCGTGCGCGCGCAGCGCGGCACCGAGCCCGGCCGCATCCTCCCCGACGACCACGATGCGGTGCTCGAGGTGACTGCGCCGTGTGGCCGCGGCCGCGCACAGCGCCGGCCCCGACACGGCTCCTGACTCGACCAGATCGGCGTAGTGCCCGGCGAGCGCACGGAGCGCCCCCTCGCTGCGCGCCGAGATGGGCAGTGCCAGCAAGGAGGACGCATCGTCGACCGGAACGGCACCGGCGGGCGACGGCACCGACTCGAGCACCGCGTGCGCGTTGGTGCCGGCGATGCCGAACGCCGTGACACCCGCCAGCACCGGGCCGCGGTCGGTGTCGAACAGAGTCCGGTCGCCGCACACGCGCAGGCCGAGCGACGCGAACGGCACCTTCGGGTTCGGCTCCGCGAGGTGGAGCGAGGGTGGGATCTCTCCGTGGTGGAGCGCCAGCGCCAGCTTGATGATCCCGGCGATCCCCGCCGCGCCTTCGGCGTGCCCGATGTTGGTCTTGATCGAGCCGACGAGGCACGGTGCATCCGCCGGTCGGCCCACGCCGACGACGGCGCCCAGGGCGGCCAGCTCGACCGGATCCCCGGCGGCGGTCCCCGTGCCGTGCGCCTCGACGTACTGGACCGTCGACGGATCGACGGCGGCGCGCGCGTACGCGAGCCGCAGCATCTCCTCCTGGCCGGCTTGTCCCGGGCGAGCGAGCAGGCCGCTGCTGCTCCCGTCGTTCGTGACGGAGCTCCCCCGGATGACGGCGTAGACGCGGTCGCCGTCGGCGAGCGCATCCGACAAGCGCTTCAAGGCGATGATCCCGACACCCTCGCTCCGGACGTAGCCGTCGGCCGACGCGTCGCCGAACTTGCAGTGTCCGTCGGGCGCCATCATCCGCAACTGCGAATATGCGATCGTGATGCTCGGCGCGAGGATGAGGTTGCTCCCGCCCGCGAGCGCCAGATCGCTCTCGCCGCCGCGCAGGGCCTGGCAGGCGAGGTGCACGGCAACCAAGGACGACGAGCAGGCGGTGTCGATCGTGATGCTCGGCCCGAGGGCGTCCAGGAAGTACGAGAGCCGCCCGGATGCCGCGTATCGACCGGTGCCGGTGGTCATGTGGAAGTCGATGCCGCCCTCGTCGGCGAACATTCGCGACTCGAACTCGTTGGTCCACATGCCCACGAACACACCGGTGTTGCTGCCCGCGACCCGCTCGCTCGGCACGCCGGCGTCCTCGAGCGCCTCCCACGCCGTCTCGAGCAACAGGCGCTGCTGCGGGTCGAGGCGCTCGGCTTCCCGCCCGGCGATGTGGAAGAAGTCGGCGTCGAAGTCCTCGATGTCGGACAGGAAGCCGCCGTACTCGCTCATCACTCGGCCGGGCGTCGCCGGGCGCGGGTCGTAGAGGTCGTCGACGTCGAATCGGTTCGCGGGAACGCGACCGATGCCGTCGAAGCGGTCGAGCAGCAGGCGCCACAACGTCGCCGGGCCGTCGGCACCTCCGGGCAGCCGGCACCCGATGCCGACGATCGCGATCGGCTCGGGAGCACCCGCGATCGGGGCCATCAGCGACACTCCACCGCTGCGCCGGCCAGCTTGCTCGCGATGTCGGCGGTGAGCGCCTCGCCGCTCGAGCCGGGACCGGACGTCGTCAGGTAGAAGTGGTCACCGTCGAACACGCGGACCGAGGCCGCAGACGTCGCGACACGTTGCCAGCCCGAGAGTTGGTCAGGGCTCGGATGGAGGTCGTCCGCGCCGCCGTAGACGTGGACCGGACAGCGGACGACCGCGTCGTCGAGCGGCACGTGGGTCTCGAACGCCCGCACGTCGGCGCGCAGCGCCGGGAGCAGCAGCGCGAGGAGGTCGGGCTCGTTGCGGACGACGTCGGGGATCCCTCCGTACCGGTGCTGGACAGTGTCGATGAACCGGTCGTCGTCGAGCTCGTGGATTCGGGGGCCGTCGTGGGGTTCGTCCGGCGGCCGCCGGCCGGACACGAAGAGGTCGGTCGGCGTGGGACCACCCGAGCGTTCCAGATCGACCGTCAGCTCGAAGGCGATCAACGCGCCCATGCTGTGCCCGAACAGCGAGAACGGTCGCGGTTCGCGGGCGTGGAGGTCGAACACCGCTGCCCGGGTGGCGACCACGAGGTCGTCGATCGAGTCGGGTGGGCGAACTCGCGA
>CAXBAZ010000212.1:0-6780 GCA_963973395.1 uncultured Acidimicrobiaceae bacterium | reverse complement strand
TGGCAGCCAGCGCGTTAATGTGCTTGAGCGTGGCGCGCACGACGTGGCCGTCGGGCAACATGGTGATCACGATCTGCGCGTTCGCAGCCAACTCGCTCAACGATCCTGCGACCGTCACGGTGGGTTCGGCGATCGCGAGCGCCTCACCCGCGCCGGGATCGATGTCGTACACGGTCACCGGGTAGCCAGCGCCGACGAGGTGGGTGGCCATCGGCGTTCCCATGACGCCGAGACCGACGAATCCGAGGCGGGGCAGCACGGATCGATCCGGCTCGTCACTGAGTGTCATGAACGAGCAGCGTATATGATCAGGCGACTTCGGGCGACGGGCTGAGCTCGTGCAGCAGATCGATGACCGCGGCCGTACGACGCGACAGCGTCGACCTGGCCACCGTGGCTGCCACGATCGGTGCCGGCTCGATCGGGTCGGCGATCGCCACCGCACACAGGTGCAGACCCTCGTAGCTCTGATCGACCATCGGCCGCTGCACCAGCAGGCCCCAGCCGTACCCACGACCGACCAGCGAGCGCAGCGTCTCGAAGTTGTGCGTCACGCGAGTGATCGTCGGTTCCAGGCCGAGCGAGCCGAGGAGGGTCAGTCCGTGCATCCGACTCGGCGGCGCGTCGAGCATGATCATGGGTTCTTCGACGAGTTCGGAGAGGTGGATCGACGGACGCCGAGCGAGACGATGATCGGCGGGGAGTACGACGTACGGATTGACCTCCCACAGGAGGTCGGTACGTAGGCCAGGGAGGAGATCGAGCCCGTAGAGCACGGCGACATCGGTGACGCCGTCCAGCAACTGCTCCTGGAGCACGTCCGTCCGACCTTCCGCGACGTCGACGTCCAGTTCGGGATATCGGTCCGCGATCGCCGACAGCAGCTGCGGAACGAGCATGGGTGCAACCGTGTCGAAGCACCCGACACGGATCGACCCTGCGAAGACGTCGGAGCGCTGGCCGACGTCCTGTTCGATCTGTTCGGCGTCGGCCACGAGGGCGACCGCCTTCGGCAGCAGCTCGCGGCCGGCGCTGGTGAGCGTCAGCGGCCGTTGCGGTCGACGCAGGAAGAGGTCGCAGCCGAGCACACGTTCGAGCTGGCGGACGCCGAGCGACACGGCCGCGGCGGACACGTGCAAGCCCGACGCAGCACGCGCCATCGAGCCCGTTCGGGCCGTCGTGACGAAGTACTCGAGCTGGCGGAGCGTGAGCGAGGACGTGACAAGCACAGCTTACTCATCAACGTTGAGGCAGAAGGAGAGATACGACATCTGCATCACGGGCTCACTGCTGCGATCGATCTGCACACTCGCCCAGGAGTCTGCCGATCGGGTCAATCCGGCACCGTGCCGGTGGTCAGCCAGGCTCCCCCGGTGGCCCGGCGCAGCGTGTAGGTGACGTCGATCGGGCGCTCGGTCGGTTCCCCCGGCGACCCGTCCGGGCCGACCGTCGTCTCGGAGACCTGACCCGCGAGGCGGAGGCCGGCATTGGGCCCGCTCTGCAGTCCTCCCGGAAAGACGACACCGAGTTCGAGGGTGTCGACGCGATACACCGATCTGATCTGCCGGCCGCCGGCCGACTCGACCTCGGCCGCGATGTCGACGAGACGGGCACCGTGGTCGACCGCCTCCAGCAGCGACGGATCCCCGAGCGCCACCGCCTCCGCCTCGACTGCGAGGTTGAACATCAGTGCATCGACCACCTCCCGGGCGCCGTCCTGCGTCGCCAGCTCGGGGCTGAGCCCTGCGACGTCGGGCGCGATGGCGATGTTCGGCACCCCGCCGTCGAGTTCGACGCCGGCGGTCATGGATGCCCCGAGCGCCGCCGTCACTCCATCGGGCACGTCCCCAGCATCTGCGGATGCACGATTGGGCGCACCGGCCATGGCGACCGAAGCACCGAACAGCAGGACTGCGCCCACGCCCGCCAGCGCCATCATCGGCCGGGCCCCGATTCGCCACGGATCGGCGCCGTTGCGTCGTTCGCCCCAGGATCCGGAGAACCGCTCGAGCGGATGGCGCAGCAGGCTGCCGACGGTCAGACCGGCGAGCAGACCGACCTTCGATCCGAACTCGGTCGGCCACGGCGCGAGCAGGAGCGTCGACATCGCACCGACCAGCACGCCGAACAGCACGCGGTTCCGGCGCCCGCTCGGTGTCGTACGCGGGTCGGTGACCATGAAGAAGAAGAAGATCATCGTCTCGGGCGACAGCACGATCGTCCGCCACAGGTGCCAGTCCGCCACCGGTGCGAACGACCACCGGGTCGTCATCGAGTGGCCCAGTGCCGCCAACACGCCGACCCCGATCGCAAGCGTCACCCAGAACGAGATGGCCATCGGGAGGAGGTCGAGCCGACAGCAGAGCGTGATGCCGCCGACCACGATCGTCCCGTATGCCAGGGCGAGCCGCCAGTCGAGTGCGCCCCACCAGTAGTCGAGCGGCTCGATGCGTTCGGCGCCGAGGACCAGGAACGCGACGACGAGCGCCACGTTCGACGGGTTGAACACATGGCCGGACGCGGTCCTGATGAAGTACTTGCTGAACAGCCCGCACACGGCGATTCCAACCATCCAGTGCACGCCGTCGAACGACATCCAATCGCCGTGCTCGACCCCGACGATCCGGACGATCAGCACCGTGCTGGTGGCAGTCTGCATTCCACTGGCGGGCCACGCCAGCGCACCGGTGGTCACCAGGCGATGGACGACCTCGACCGCGGCACACACGATCACCGGGATGACGATTTGGGGGATCGAGAGCCGAAAGCCGAGCAGTGTCGTACCGACGACGAGGACGGACACGATGATCAGCGCGAGATGAAGACGCGGGTCACGCAGGCGCGGCCCGACCACGGGAATCGTCCTCCGACCGATGGTCAGCGTGCGCACCTCGGGGGCGTCGGGCGCGCGCAGAGGAGCCGCTCCACCGGCGATCCCTTCGTGTTGCATCTGTAGCGTCATCACCACCCCGATGTCCGGGCCGCCCACGGCGACCCCGTGCGCGGTCCAGAACCCCGACGTCATCATATATGATGCCTTGGGCCGACCGCCAACTGCCGAGGCACGACGACGTATCAGCTCATGCGACACTTCCGAATCCCCCGTCCACCCGGCGTCGGACTCGCTGTCACGCTCGTCGCCGCCACGTCGATCGCGGCGTGTTCAGCCGGGTCGGGCACGACGACGACGCCGACGACGACCAGCCACCAAGCTGAGACGGGCGCCTTGGACCTCGACTTGAGCGTCGCCGAACCCGACGTCACACTCGGCGAACCGGCAGAGTTCACTGTCACGGTCGCCAACTCCGGGCCACGGAGCGCAAGTGTCCCCGTCGAGGTCCGTCTCACCTCTCCGGACGGCACCGACGTCGGCATCGTTCGCGTGAACCTGTTCGTCCCGTTCGGAGAAGCGGTCGGTCACGACTTCACTGTGGTCACGACACGATGGGTGGCGTCGACGGGCACGTTCCGGATCCACGCCGAGATCGACGATCGGACGGACTCCACCGCCGGGACGACTTCCATCGGGGCGATGATCGAGGTGCACCCGACCGAGCGCGTGATCCCACGATTCGAAGACGTCACCCTCGAAGCCGGCGTCGCCACCACGGTTCCCGACGCCCGCTGTGGACAGTTCGCGAACGGCGCCGCCTGGGGCGACATCGACGGTGACGGTTGGCAGGACCTCGTCGTGACCAGACTCGGCGAACCGGTCGAGGTCTTCGTGAACCAGACGGACGGGACCTTCTCGGAACAATCGTCGGATCGCGGTGTCGCCGTGACCGGAGCGAACGGTGCCTCGTTCGCCGACTATGACAACGACGGCGACGCCGACCTCCTCCTGGTCGGAGACGGGCCGAACACGCTCCTCGCCAACGATGGCACCGGACACTTCGCCGACGTGACCGCGAGCTCGAACCTCGCCGGTGAACCCGACCACCGCAGCATGAGCGCCGCGTGGGGCGATGTCGACAACGACGGATTCCTCGACCTCTACATTTCGAACTACATGTCCTGCAGCGGACCATGGACCACAGAACAGGAGATCATCAGCAACGTCGACTACCACCGTGACGTGCTGTACCGAAACGACGGCAACGGTCGATTCGTCGAGGTCACCGACGCCCTGCCTGACTCCGACCGGAGCGCCGCGTCGTTCGCTGCAGCCTGGCTGGACGTCGACCACGACGGACGCACCGATCTGTACGTGGCCAACGACTTCGTCGGGCTCTCCCCCGACCACAACCGGCTGTGGCTGAACCGGGGTCGGTCCGGCGCCGACTGGCGTTTCGTGGACGTGTCGCTCGAGTCGAACGCCGGGCTGTACATGAACACGATGGGCATCGGCATCGGTGACGTCGATCGCGACGGTGACGACGATCTGGCGCTGTCCAACATCGGGGGCAACAAGCTGTTGCGCGGCGGCGAGGTGACCTTCGCCGAGGAACTCGCCGGCATCGAACGTCCCCAGCAGGCCATCGACCGGGATTCCGTCACCTGGGGGACGGTCTTGGCCGATTTCGACCTCGACGGCTGGCTCGATGTGTTCTTCGCCGCCGGCAATCTGCCCCAGGCTCCCGATGCGGTCGTCGGTGACCAGCCGAACATGCTGTTCCTCAATGACGGGACCGGCGCACGTTTTCTGGACGTGAGCGCGCTGACCGGCATCGACACGACCGGTGAGTCGAAGGGCGTCGCAGCAGCCGACTACGACGGCGACGGCGATGTCGACCTGTACGTCGTCGATCAGGGCGGCCGGCCTCGGCTGTACCGCAATGTCACGGAACGGACCGATCGACACTGGCTGGCCGTCGACCTGGTCGGGTCCGCGTCGAACCGGGACGCGTGCGGAGCGCGCGTCACCGTCGATGCCCAGAGTGGAGCCCAGTACCGCACCGTGCTGTGCGGCTCGGGTGGCACGGGTTCGGCCAGCGAGCGTCGACTCCACTTCGGCCTCGCTCGGGACAGAGTGATCGAGTCGCTGACGATCGAGTGGCCGTCCGGCCGCCGCGACGTGCTCGGCCCGCACGACGCCGACCAGGTCGTCCGCATCGTCGAGGCCGACGGCTGAGAACCCGTCAGGTGGGGCCGGGGAGCGGCGCTCCTTGGACCCGGGTCTCGATCAGGTGCACTGACTTCGAGGTGGTCAGGAAGAGCGTCGTCATGTCGGGGCCACCGAAGACCACGCTGCCGCAGATCTCCGGGGTGCGGATCGCTCCGATCTTCTCCCCGGACGGATCGATGATCCACACACCTCCGGGTCCGGACGTCCAGATGTTGCCGAGGGCGTCGCACTCCATCCCGTCCAGGTTTCCTTCGCTCATCTCGCCGCCGCCGATCTGATCACGGAACATCCGGCACGGGCCGAGGCTGCCGTCCTCGCGAACGCCGAAAGCTTTGATGTCGGCGCGCGGCGAGTCGTTGACGTACAGGATCGACTCGTCGGGCGAGAAGCACAGCCCGTTCGGTTGTTCGAATTCGTCCGGGTCGACGACGAGTTCGACCGGCCCACCGCCCGGCGGGACGCGGTAGACCCCCTTGACGTCACGAACGAACTCGCGCTTGCAACCGATCCAGTCGTTCCAGCGTCCGTAGTCCGGGTCGGTGAAGTAGCAGCTGCCGTCGGCACCGCGGACGACGACGTCGTTCGGGCTGTTGAGGTACGCACCGTCGATGTGCCACGCCACGAGTTCGCGTTGCCCATCAGGACGAATCCTGGTCAGGCAGCTCGAGACCTGTTCGCAGACCAGAAGGCTGCCGTCGTCCTCGAACGCCAAACCGTTCCCCTTGAACGTCGGCGTCGCCACGACCTGCATGCCGCTCGTGCGGGTCCACCGCCAACGAGTGTCACCCGGGATGTCACTGAAGTACAGCGCCTGCTCGCGCTGGTTCCACACCGGTCCTTCGCTGAACTCGTAACCGTCGCCAAGTCGTTCCAGCTCGGCGTCGGGGTCGATCAGTGCCTCGAACGCCGGATTCTCGACGGTCACGCTCACGTGTCACTCCTTCTCATTGTTGCGTCGCTGACGCCAGTGGCGACATCGGACATCGGCGGCGGCCCGGGCACGAACTGCACCGGTTTCTCGACGCGCCGGGAGAACTTCCAGCCGTCGTCGCCACGGACGAGTTCGTCCTCGTATCGACCGACGATGGTGTTCTCGAAGTTGGCGGCGATCCACACCACGTCGGTGCGCGCACGCGCGGTCGTGCCGTCGGCCGCGACGTCGACGACCGGACGCGAGATCATGTGTTTGCTGCGATAGCCCCGCGGTAAGCACGTACTGAGGAACTCCATCAGGGTGGCCCGGCCTTCGAACGCGACGTCTTCGACGACGAAGGCCGCGTCGTCGGCCCACAGCGCGTCGAGCCCCGTCCAGTCCTCGTCGTCGAACAACATGCAGTACCGGCCGATGAGATCGCTGATCTCGTCGACGGCGACCAGACGGTCGAGAGGAGTCATGCCGGCGACCTCACCCCTCTTCGGCGAGCGCTCCGGCACCGCCGCGCGCCAGACGCACGTTGGCGAGGGCGCTTCGGGCCCGAGCGGCCAACTCGGGCGCTTGGTAGAACGAGAGCGCGACGAGCGTGAGGAGCCCGACCATGATCCGACCGTACGACGCACTCCACCCCAGGAACGGCAGGATGTTGATGATGACGTTCAGGAACAGCGCCCCGACGAGCGCCCCGACGAACGAGCCGCGACCGCCGAGCAGGCTGGCTCCACCGAGCACCGCGGCTGCGATGCTGGTGAGCGTGAAGCTGAGCCCTCCGGTCGGATCA
>CAXBAZ010000211.1:0-6797 GCA_963973395.1 uncultured Acidimicrobiaceae bacterium | reverse complement strand
GGGCACGATCGATCGTGCGTGCCACGAGGTCGGGACGGGTGGGTGTGATCGGCACGGTCGGCACGATCTCGTCGGGGGCGTACGTCGAGGCGGTCGCCCGGACCGGCGCCCCGGTCGAACTCGTGTCGGCCGCCTGTCCCGGGTTCGTCGAGTTCGTCGAACGGGGGCAGACCGCGGGTGACGAGGTGACCGTGCTGGCCGAGCGTCTGCTCGCCCCCATCCGCGACGTCGGGATCGACGCGCTGCTGCTGGGCTGCACCCACTATCCGTTCCTGGCGCGTCCGATCAACGACGTGATGGGGGCCGGCGTGACACTGGTCAGCTCGGCCGACGAGACGGCGTTCGCGGCTCGCGACCGGCTCGCCGCGCTCGGGCTGTTGCGCGACGGCGACGCCGCAGGCCAACATCGGTTCCTGTCGAGCGGCGACATCGACGTCTTCCGCGAACTCGGCGGCCGTCTGCTCGGCGCCGAACTGGCCAGCACCGAGCGCTGGCCGCAGCCCGCACACCCAACCACTGGAGAACACCATGACCCGACCTGATGGCCGAGCCGTCGACGAACTGCGTCCGATGCTGTTCGAACGCGACTTCACGGAGATGGCCGAGGGTTCGTGCCTCGTGTCGTTCGGTCGGACGCGCGTGCTGTGCACCGCATCCGTCGACGACGACGTGCCGCGCTGGATGAAGGGTCGCGGGTCCGGCTGGGTCACGGCCGAGTACTCGATGTTGCCCGGCTCGTCGCCCGAGCGAGTCGGCCGGGAGGCGGCGAAGGGCAAGCAGAGCGGGCGCACGGTCGAGATCCAGCGTCTGATCGCACGTTCGCTGCGAGCTGCGTGTGACATGAAGGTGTTGGGTGAACGGCAGGTCACGGTCGACTGCGACGTGCTGCAGGCCGACGGCGGCACCCGGACGGCGAGCATCTGCGGCGGCTACATCGCCCTGCACGACGCGCTCAGCCGCATCGTCGCCCGCGGCGACCTCGCCGCCCAACCGCTCCACTCGTTCTGCAGCGCGATCAGCGTCGGCATCGTCGACGGCACGCCCGTGCTCGACCTGCCCTACGTGGAGGACAGCGCGGCGGAGGTCGACATGAACGTCGTCATGCTCACGCCCGCCGACGGGGGAGAGGCTCGATTCGTCGAGGTGCAGGGCACCGCCGAGGGTATGGCGTTCACCCGTGGTGAGCTCGACTCGCTGCTCGCACTCGCCGAGGGCGGTCTCGCCCAGATCGCCGCGACACAACGCGATCTGGTGGCGACGCCGCCGGGGTCGCGGTCGCGATGAGCGACCTCCCGCGGTTGGTGTGTGCGTCGGCCAACCCCGACAAGGTCGCCGAGATCGAGGCGATCCTCCGTGGAGTGGTCGACCTGCTGCCCCGCCCGGCCGACGTGCCGGAGGTGATCGAGGACGCCGACACGCTCGTCGGCAACGCGCGGCTCAAGGCTGCCGCGATCTGCGACGCCACCGGACTGGCCGCGGTGGCCGACGACACCGGCCTCGAAGTGTCGGCGCTCGACGGGGCGCCGGGTGTGTACTCGGCGAGGTGGGCCGGCGACGACTGCTCGTACGCCGACAACCGTGCCAAGCTGCTGCGTGAGCTCGACGGCGTGACCGATCGGCGGGCGGCATTCCGGACGTGTGTACTGGTTCGACGCCCCGACGGTTCCGAACTGGTCGTCGACGGCGTGTGTGCCGGAGTGATCGCCAGCACACCCGCCGGCGACGGCGGGTTCGGCTACGACGCCCTCTTCGTGCCCGACGACGGCGACGGTCGCACCTTCGCCGAGATGACCGACGACGAGAAGCACACCATCTCGCACCGCGGTCGTGCGTTCCGCAACCTCCTCGTCGCCCTGTCGACCTGACACACCGACTCGGCTCCGCGGCGAACGGAGCGAACCAGGTTCGCTCCGTTCGCGATGACCTACCAGCCGCGTAGGTCGATCGGCCAGCGGTCGATGATCTCGTCGTCGCGCACGAGCCAAGCGGCGTCGTGCATCGCCATCGTCGGGTCGACGTGGGCGGGTATCACTCGAACCCGGTCGCCGACCGACGGGCGTTCGGTCGGTGCGTACGTGAGATGCTCGTCGGAGCAGAACCACACGGTGCCGCCCACGACCGACGGGTTGCCGTGATCCATGCCGAGCGCCTTGAGGCCGACATCGGCGACCGCCCACTCGGCGCTCACGGAGATGACGGTGCCCACGACGAACAGCGCCTGTTCGAACGGCAGGCCCTGCTGGCCGTAGTGCGTGTCCATCAACGCGTAGCTCCCGGCCTGCACTTCGGTGACGCCGGTCGATCCATGCAGGTCGAACGTGCCCGTGCCGCCGGCCGACACGATCTCGCCGCCGACGTCGTCGTGGGCGCGACGCAGGAGGGCCATCGACGCCTCGACGGCGGCCGAGCGGTCGTTGCGCTCGGGCACCATCATGAGGTGCCCCTCGTACCCCATCACGCCGCGGACGTCGAGGCCGGCATGGCGGGCGCGATCGGCCAGTGCACCGGCCGACTCCGGAGCGATGCCGCACCGGGGTAGGCCGACGTCGACGTCGATGAGGCATGCGGTGATGCCGTTGCGGGCCGCCGCCGCGACGGTGGCCTCGGAGTCGACGGCGACCGTGACGGGGACGTCGAGGTCGGCCATCGCCCGCAGGCGGGCATCGTCGACCGACTCGTTCGCGAGCAGGAGATCGGAGCCGACGCCGGATGCCGCCATGCCGACGATCTCACGCGGCGTCGCACACGTGAACGTGTCGTGCCCGACCGCGACCTGCGCAGCGGCCAACGGGGTGCACTTGTGGGCCTTGACGTGGGGGCGGAGCGCTCGGCCGGGATGGACGGCCGCCATCGCGGCAAGATTGTGGTCGAAGGCGTCGGCGTCGACGATCAACGCGGGGGTCTGGAGTTCCTCGGTGTGCACGTCGACAGCGTGCCACGTCGTGGAGCCGTGGGACGCCAGCGGGTCGCCCGCGCACACCGCCGGCGTTCGAAGCTCGTCGGTCGGTCGGCACCGGGTCAGGCGCCGATCGCCTCCATCTCGTGACCGCACGCACAGGTGTAGCTCCCGCCGTGGGGACACGGGGCGATGATCTCGAGCTCGCAACCGCAGTCGGAGTCGCTGCACGTCATGCGGGTTCCGGCGATGTTCCGTTGCTCGTCGATCATGGTGAACCTCCTGTGTTGGTCGGTGGCGGCAGACGAGGTGGCCGATGTCCGCATCCGGTGGGGTCGGATCACGTGTCGCCCTGTGCCTGCGGTCGATGGGTACCCCGATCGATCGAGTTCGATGCCTCGGCGTCGACCTGAACCTGTCCGGCGTGCCGTCGACCACTTCGGTCCGACCGCGCGGCAGAGGGCTCAGCGGGTGACGACGGGGAGGTGGGGGCGGATCTGCCGCCGACGGACCGGTTCGCGGATGCCGGGGACCGGTTCGACGAGCACCTCGTTCCAACCCGACAGCCATCCACGCAGCTCGGGGTAGGCCATCGGGGCGGCGATGCCGAACCCCTGGGCCACGTCGCAGTCGAGTTCGCCGACCGCGTCCCACAGCTCGGTGTTCTCGACGCCTTCGGCGACGACGTCGAGACCGAGGTCGTGTGCGAGTCGGATCACCGACGCGACGATCAGCCGATCACGCTGATCGTGGAGGATGCCCTGCACGAAGTCGCGATCGATCTTGACCCGGTCGACCTGGAGCACGCGGAGCGCCTGGAAGGAGGAGTACCCGATCCCGAAGTCGTCGATGGCCACGCGGACCCCTCGCCGCCGCAGCTGCTCGATCGTGTACCGGCAGCGTTCGGCGTTGCTGACGATCGAGCGCTCGGTGACCTCGAGCTCGAGGCGGTCGGGTCGGAAGCCCGACTCCTGCAGGATGGCGAAGACCTGCTGCGCGAACGTCGGATCCTGCAGGTTGCGTGGCGACACGTTGACGGCGAGCCGGGCGACGACACCGCTGTTGACGAGGCCGCGCGTGGCCACTCGCAGCACCATCTCGGTGATCGGGATGATCAGGTCGGTCTGCTCGGCGAGTCCGATGAACTCGTCGGGTGGGATCGAACCGTGTTCGGGATGCTGCCAGCGGATCAACGCCTCGACGGTGTCGACCTCGCCGTTGGAGATGCGCAACTGGGGTTGGAAGTGGATGTACAACTCGTGGTTCTCGAGTGCCACGCCCAGGTCGCTCAGCAGATTGAGGCGGCCGCGCTGGGGGCCGTGGACACACGACTCGTAGTGGCACAGAGCGGCGCCGGTGCGTTTCGCCTTGTACATCGCGATGTCGGCGGCGCGGAGCAGGTCGCTCGGCGTGCGACCGTCGGCCGGGTACGTCGCCGCGCCGATGCTGACACCGATCGTCACGGGGAAGCCTTCGACCATCAGCGGCGCACTCAGACTCCGTTGCAACGCCTCGATCGAGCGCTCGACGTGTTCACGGGTGTCGACGAGGAGGACCGCGAACTCGTCGCCGCCGAAGCGGGCCGCCGACGCGTCGCTCGGAAGGCTGCTCTCGAGCCGGTCGGCGAACGCGATCAGCACGGAGTCGCCGAGCTGATGACCGAGCCGGTCGTTGATGTCCTTGAAGTCGTTGAGGTCCATGACAAGCGCCGTGGGCAGCAACGCCGAATTGGCGTTCGATTCCGCCAACGTCTCGTCGAGCGTCTCGAGGAAGTTGCGGCGGTTGATCAGCCCCGTGAGTGAGTCGTGGTGAGCTTCGTGTGAACGTTCGAGCGCCTGGCGGGTGGACCGGAACACGAGCGCCGTGGTGATGCCGAGGAGGGGGAGCAGCACGAGCCCGAAGTCGACGCCGATCACCCAGATCGGTGCCAGCGAAAGAAGCGCTCCTTCCGCCGTGATCCGAATCGCGAGGCCGCGCTGCATGAGGGCGAGAAAGCGGATCCGCCGCCGGATCGACATCGACAGCGCGGCGACGGCGGTGTTGAGCACGACGATCGTGACACCCGACAGGACGATCGCGAAGGCCCACCTCCAGGGGAGCTCTCCGAACTGGGTGATCGATCCGTCGACGCCCAATCCCATGAGGACGAGACCGGCCGAGGACAGTGAGATCGCCGTCCCGCCGACTCGCAGCACGATTCCGGTGATCGACTCGGCTTGGGTGACGGCGTGCAACGTGGCGCCCAGCAACGCGACGCACAGCGCGAACGACGGTGATCCGACGAGCATCAGGCCGAAGGCGAACAGCCAGAGCGGTGTGACGACGCCGGCGGGTCCGAGTCTGACCCAGGCCGCGGGTGTGCGTTCGCAGGCGAGCAGCATGACGCTGATCACGGTGAACGCGGGCCAGTTGACGACGACTTCTCCGGCGCCGGTCTCGGTGAGCACGAGCACCCACGTCGCCACGAACGCGATCACGCCGATGCAGCCGGTCACGAGCGCTACGCGGTACCGCAGGAGGAGGTGTCGGAGACGAGTCATAGACGGTGGAAGGCAGTCGCGCCCCCACCGGTTATCGTCACGAACTGGTCGTTATTGAGTGAAGTTTATGTCAAAAACGGTGGTCACGATTGGCGCGATATCCTGCGTCGAATCAGCCGACGTAGCCCAATTGGCAGAGGCACGGCGTTTAGGTCGCCGTCAGTGAGAGTTCGAGTCTCTCCGTCGGCACGTACCCAGTGCATCGGTCGGATCGGTCGGGTCGAATCTTCGGTGGACGCTGTTCGTCATTCGACGGGTTGCAGTCGACGTGTGTCACTCGACCGGCATCCAGGCGAGGGCGAGTTCGGTCACCTTGACGTCGGACTTCTCGAGCGCCACCCGCAGCGTCTCGATGTCGCCGGCGACCGTGTTCCGTCGCTCGTCGATCTCGGTCACGTCGTCGGCGAGATCGGCTTCGAGCGCGGCGAGCTCGTCGTGCAGCCGACCGACCTTGTTCTCCGCGGCGTCGACCCGCTGCCGGCTCGCCGACGTGCGACCGCGCCGCCCGGCCGCGGTGCCCAGCTTGCCGAGGAGGCCACCGCGCGACCTGCCGCCGAGCAATCCCCCGAGTAGCGAACCGGCCGTGGAGAGGAGCTCGGAGTTCCGGCGGCTGTTCGCCTCCTCCTCGAGCACGTCGACACGATCTTCCGCGGCGGCGATCTGGTCGCGGAGCCGGGTCACCTTCGACTCGTACTTGTCGCGCAGATCGGCGATGTCGGCGTCGGCGAGTTCATCGGCAGCGCGTGCACACCGGTCACCGAACTCATCCGCGGTCTCGCCGGGCCGGCCGTACAGCTTCAACGACGGATTGGCAGGCACCTCCAGGCTCATGCTCCGCACCAGATGGTCACGAACATCACGTTCGACGGCGGAGAAGAAGGTCGTGCTCGCCAGCTTGCCGTCGGTCATCCGGTAGATGGTGCTGGTGGGAGGTTCGGTGCGGAGATCGCGGTCGTCGTAGTCGACGGTGATCATTTGGCTCGCGTCGACGGTCTCACCGATCGATGCGATCACGCACTCGAACTCCTCGTCGTGGACGAGGTCGGCCTTCGCTTCGTCGTAGCGGAGTTGCGCCCGAGCGACGATCGTGGCGGCGAGACGGGTGCCGCGCGGATCGCCGCCGGCCGTGTCGAGCCAGGGTGCGGCCGGGTCGACCCAGCGGACGGGCACGCCGTCGGCCACCTCGGGCATGACGGTGGTTTCGTCGTCGCCGAGGTGGGCGTGCCGAGTGGGCTCGGCGGTGACCGCGCCCCCCGGAGCAGTGGCCGGAGGTTCGGTCGGCGAGAGGGCAGTCCGCTCGTCGGCCATGAGCTCGCTGATCTGGTCGCGTGTCATCGGCCCACGGAGGGAGCTCATCGCCC
>CAXBAZ010000210.1:0-6798 GCA_963973395.1 uncultured Acidimicrobiaceae bacterium | reverse complement strand
GCCCTTCCCCCGGTCGGCCTCAACGCCCTGTACAGGGCGAGCGGCGCATCGAGGTGCCGCCACCTCACCGAAGGAGCCACGCAATGCGAGCAAACGACATCATCGACCAAGTCACCGCCGACCTCATCGCAGCAATCGAAGCCGGCGCCGATACCTGGCGGATGCCATGGCACACCGTCGCCACGAGCAACCAGCCGACCAACGCCGACGGACGGCCCTACCGGGGCATGAACACCTGGATCCTCTCGCTCACCGCCGCCGACCGGGGCTGGACGTCCAACACCTGGGCGACCTACCGCACATGGCAGCGCCACGACGCCCAAGTCCGACGAGGTGAGAAGGCGACACACGTCCTGCTGTGGAAGCCGACCAAGCGAACCACAACCGACCAGCACACCGGAGACGACATCGAACGGCGGGGTCTCGTCTGCCGCACCTATTCGGTTTTCGCTGCCGAACAGGTCGACGGCTACGAGCTCCCAACCGAGACCAGCGACAGGGACACGCCAGGGCAGATCGCCGAGGCAGACGCCTACTTCGACCGAGTCGGCATCGCCACCACGACCGGACACAACCACGCCCGATACCTGCCCGCCGCCGACCGCATCGAGGTTCCCGACCTCAGCCAGTTCACCGAACCGGCGCTCTACTACTCGACCCTGGCCCACGAACACGTTCACGCCACCGGCCACGAGTCCCGCCTGGCCCGCGACCTTTCCGGCCGCTTCGGCTCCGACGCCTATGCAGTCGAAGAACTCATCGCCGAACTCGGTGCAGCGTTCTGGTCTGCCCGATCCGGACTCTCCCCAGCGACACGCAACGACCACGCCGCCTACCTCGCCCACTGGGTCCGAGTGCTGCGAGAGCACCCGAGGGTTCTGCTCACCGTCTGCTCGAAGGCGCAGTACGCCATCGATTGGCTCGACCAGGCCGGCGCCGACGCCGCCGCGACCGCAGACGCAGCAATGGCTGAAGGACACTGACCGTGAACAGCCTTCTCCGTAATCGCGTCACTACGACCACAGCCGTCCACCGGTGGGCGACGAGTCACGACGACCGATGCGCTTGGCTCGTGGAGTGCCTGACACGACACAGCCGACACGACTGGGGCGACCTCGATGAGCACGACGCCGCCGCAAACTCAGCAGCGGTGTCGACGAACCGGGGTCGAGTGCTCTCGACCTACCGAGTCCCGGTATGGCTGAGCACGCTCGACACGCCGGACGATCACGTCTGGATCATCACCGACGACCTCGGCGACCCGTCGAGCCTCGTCACCGTCCTCTGGCCGTCCGACTACTGACGAGCTCCCCCGCTTCTCGACGACCGGACTCGAGCGGCGGAGGCGCCACGCGGCCTGGTGTGGCCGGCCCTGGCGGGCCGGTTGCGGTCGTCAACCGTCGACGACGGAGCGTCCGGGTGCGTCGGCGAGAGCGTTCGCCAGTTGCGCTCGACGGAAGTCATCGAGCGCGCGCGAGTCAAGGTCAGCCCGCAGGGTTTGCCCTGCCTCTTCGGCAGCTTCCGGTGTGGGGAAAGGCCCGCATGCAACGAGCGCGCCGTTCTCTTCGGAGTAGTGAGCGTGGTAACCGAACCAGCGCTGAGTCGGGTTGGCGTGCGAGCCGAACTCGATGACGTCACCGACGTGAAGCGTGGCAATCTCCCAACCTCGTCCGGCCGGACCGCTCGGCCACACGGTTCGGCGCCATCCGCCCGATGCGTTGGTGTCTCGTTCGAGAGTCCCGGCCCACATTGGCCATACGGGAGTCTCAAACGGTTGGTCAATGAGCACCCCACCGACGAACCGCAGCACCACCAGTTCTGGCAACGACGTTTCCATCTCGATCACCTCCGTTCGATGGAGATCACCGTACGCCGACCGTGTCACACAGTTCCCCTGACGCACGACGATGAGGCGGGCACCAGCCGACGACAGCGTTGCCTCACCAGACGTGCAAGCCGACGATGTCCGACAACGGGATCTCGACCATGCCGGCAACCGAGTCGTCACCTATCGCAGACGAGAGATCCCAACCTTGGACCGTTCGCTGGCAGTTGGCGTCGCAGCACGACGTCACCATGAACGTGTGCTCGGACGCCTCCGTGGTCAGGACCGTGACGATCTCATCGATCCGGTCCTGGAAGATCAGACGGAGGATCGCCTCCGCCACATGGTCGTCCTCGGTCGAAATGACGATCGTCGACGAAGCTCGCTCGTGGAGCGCTCCGTCGTCGATGCTCATCGCCGCTCGATATCGACGCCCCGGTCGGGCGCCCGACCAACCGTCGTGTCGGCGAGTCGAATACGGAGCCACTCGCGGCTGGCCGGATCGAGCACCGTGTCCGATCCGTAGTTTCGGGTGCCCACTCCGAAATCTCGCGTCTCGAATCGAACCCAATCGAGTCCGCCGACCTCGAGCGCACGAGGTGCCCACTCGCCGAGTGCGGATAAGACGGCCGCAACGTCCGGGTACATCCCGAGCACTTGCACCTCCCTGCGATCGAGGCGTGCAGCGAACAGCTCCCTGCTGCCGCTGTTCCACGACACGCGCCACTGCCGATCAGGTTCAGACGTCGTTCGCCACGACATCCCGAAATCAACCTCCGGCGCGGACCGGCGCGGGTCTCGCCCGTACCAGTCGTCGAGGGCATCGCCGGCACCTTCCCGTCGGTTCACGATTCGCCGCCCTGGCCGGTGGTCTCGGACGTCACCAGTCTTGCCGGCGCCGAGGGTGGGCGGCGCTTCGCACGACGGCGACCGGGCGCCGTTCGAAGCGCAGCGAGGTCGGTGCCGACGAACTCGGCGATCTGCGATTCATCGAGCCCTACGTCCGCGAGGCCGTCGACGGCAGCCTGCAGGTCGTCGAGCGTTCGACTCCGTTCGACGTCCAACTCGTCGAGTCGCACCACCGCCCGCTCGACAGTTCGCAACTGCTGTTCCTGTCGGCCGAGTCGTTCCTTGTTCCACGCCCGCAGTACGCCGATTGCTTCCGATCGCATCCAGTCACCTCCGATGAGTCAGGGGTAAGCGCCATCCGCGTGCCCTCATCGGTATGACCCCACCTCCGACGCGACACATCGGGACAAATCACGACGCCACAAAGGAGACCGAGGAACGTCGGCACTCTTACAGACATGGTCGCAACCAAGTAGCCAAGAGTCGCCCGTCGAAAGGCACACGGACCGACCACCACCCGTCGCAAGGCACCGCCGTCAGTAACGCGGCCGCTCCGTCAACGCGGTCGCGAGTTCCCGACGCGTTTGCGACTCAGGAGGCCACGTCCCGCCCGTGATTGCACAGATTATTACCCGGGGGTGAACGGCGGCGCGCCCGCAGCCTCGGTGGGGTGGGTTGACGTCGTGAGGGACCATGTTGTCGATCGCAAAGCTCCGTGTCGGGCAAGAGGCATACCACCTGTCCGGAGTCGCCCAGTCGCTCGACGAGTACTACGCAGGTGCTGGGGAGGCGACCGGCGTGTGGGTCGGCGGCGGAGCCGCCCAACTCGGCTTGCGAGGTGACGTCGATGCAGATTCACTGCGCGCCGTCCTCGCCGGAATGGCCCCTGGTACGGGCGGCCTCGACCCCAACGGCAAGCAGATCCGACCTTCCGCCCGCCGAGTTCCCGGCTTCGATCTCACCTTCAAGGTGCCCAAGTCGGCAAGCGTGCTGTACGCCGTCTCCGACGACCCAAGAGTGCAGGGCGCAGTGATCGAAGCCGGCGAAGCGGCTGCGAGAGAAGCAGTCGCGTGGCTCGAACGCGAAGCCATCCGGGCACAACGCGGATCGCACAACAAGGCGTGGCTCGATCGACTGCGAGCCGAAGACCCTGACGCCGCGCGACGCCACGGACCACGTCGCATCACGACCAGCGGCGTCGTCGGCGCGGCATTCAGGCACCGGACGAGTCGGGCGGCGGACCCGCTGCTCCACTGGCACGTTCTCGTCGCGAACCTGGTGGAAGGCAACGACGGCCGTTGGTCGGCCTTCGCTCATCCCGACCTCTACCGCGCAGCTCGCACTGCCGGTGAGATATTCCAGGCTGCCGTGCGGCGCGAGCTCACTGCGTCGCTCGGCGTCGAGTGGGCGCCCGGCCGACACGTGCAAGAGATCGCTGGCATCCCGTCGGCAATCCTCGAGACGTTCTCGAAACGACGCGCCGAGATCGAAGCCTGGCTCGCAACTCACGGCCACGCCGACACGCCGGCCGCAGCCCAGGAGGCGACGCTGGCGACGCGTCGAGGCAAACCCGAACTGGAGGGTGAACGACTCGACGCTGGCTGGAAGCGAGAGGCGATCACCGCCGGCTGGGGGCCGGAGTCAGCGGCGGAACTCGTTGCCGAAGCAGCGGCGCGCACGGGCATCGATACCGAAGAGGAGGTCTGGAGACTGCATGCCGACCCACTCGTCGACCCCGAGACCGGCGAGGTCGTCGCCACCGACCGAGCCGTCACGCCCGACGAATGGATCGCCGATCTCCTCCGCCGCCTCACCCAGGCATCAACCACCTTCACTCGTTTCGACCTCACCGAAGCGGTCGCTGCCCGCCTCGGACCTGGCTCGACACTCGACACCATCGAACGGATCGTCGCCCGGACGCTTGCGTCCGATCAGGTGCTCGCTGTCCACCAACCGGACCTCCCCTCCCCACGTGGACGCACCACCTACACCAGTCGCGAAATGGTCGCCGTCGAGCAACGGCTCCTCGACACGCTGTCGCGGCTGGGCTCGCACTCCGCGGTTCCCGTCGCAGCAGTCGACGAAGCGATCACCGCACGCTCAGGCATCGGCCACGACCAAGCGGCCGCAACCCGGACGATCTGCGCTGCCACCGGACCGATCGCCGTGCTGGTCGGGCCCGCCGGCAGCGGTAAGACCTACACACTCGACACCATTCGCCACGCCCATGAGGCGGCGGGGAACACCGTGATCGGCGCCGCTCCCTCGGCCCGCGCCGCGATCGAACTCGCCAGCGGGGCGAACATCCCCTCCCGCACCATGCACTCGCTCCTCTCCGCGATCGAGCGAGGACACCTCCCCGCCGACGCCTCGACCGTGCTCGTCATCGACGAAGCCGGCATGGCCGACGTCCGCGTACTCGAACGTCTCACGACACACGTCGCCAGCTCCGGCGGCCGGATCATCCTCGTCGGAGACCACCACCAACTCCCGGAAATCGACGCCGGCGGCGGCTTCGAAGCCGCGTCCCAACGATCCGCCACCGTCGCCGAACTCACCGTCAACCGTCGCCAATCCGAGCCATGGGAGCAGGAAGCGTTGGAACAACTTCGGAATGGGAGTGTCCCGGCAGCAGTGCGTGCGTACCTCGACCACGAGCGCGTCGTCGTTGCGGCTGACCGCATGCACATGGTCGACACCGCAGTCAGCGCATGGCGACGCAGTCGAAGCGCAGGCCTCGATGCGATGATGCTCGCCGGAACCAACGAACTCGTCGATGTGCTCAACCAAGCCGCAATCCGCTCACTGGTCGACGACGGTCAGCTTGACGTCGATGCGGCGGGACGCTTCGCCCGATGCGACTATCGCATCGGCGAACGGGTCGTCCTGCGACGCAACAGCGGGACGGCGACTGACCAACATCGACAGCTCACCGCCGTCGCCAACGGTCAGTTCGGCACCGTCGCCGACGCCGGCGACGGCTGGCTCACTGTCCGCCGCGATCACGACGACCAACTCGTCACGGTCGACCAGCGATACCTCGAAGACGGTGGGCGGGTCGATCACGCATACGCGATCACGACGACCCGATCGCAAGGCGGGACATGGGATCAGGCGATCGCTGTCGGCCTCGACGGCCTCTACCGGGAGGCCGCTTACGTCGACTTCTCCCGAGGGCGCGCCGAGAACCTCATCGTGCTTGCCCAGTCCGACATCGATCACCTCGACGAACTTGCGGCCGACAGTGTCCAACGCCACGACCGCCATGCCATCCCACTGCCGAGCGAGCAGCCGGCACCCGCCGAGGAGGACCTCGTCGACACGCTCCAACGGTCCGGCGCCAAGCACCTCGCTCACACAATTGACCCCGACATCGACGTTGTCGACGAGTGGGCCCGACTCAACTCCCTCCCGGACCTCGAAGCCCGACGTGACCACTGCCGCGATATCGAGCGACTTGCTACCGAGCACGTCGGCGTCCACCCCGACGCGCTGACTGCGGCACACCAGCGGGCCGAGCGCGTCGCCCGGTTCGGGCGTCCCGGCGACACGGTCAAGGCGCTCGACCGGCACAACATCGGCACGCTCATCGATCACGACGACGCCCACGGACGAGCGACCGTCGCGTTCGTCTCTGCGTCCGGCCGGACAGCCGAGCGCACGTTGCCCTGGTCCGAACTCGCGCTGCGCAGCGACGAGACAACCCCACGAGAACTCCCACCGACGGCCCAGTGGTGGCTCGACCAGCACGCCAAGGCAATCGATGCGACTGCCCGAGACTGGACCGCATTCCTCGACGACCGAGGCGTCGCCGCGGGAGAAGCCGAACTCGCCGACCGAGCAGCGCGACGCAAAGTCGAGCGCGCGACGAACGCACTCATCGCCGACCGACCCGACTGGCTCATCAACCTCCTCGGCTATCAGCCCGCCGACCCCATCGGCCTCCAGACCTGGACCAGCGCCGTCCGCGACATCGCACGATGGCAACAACAGGCCGGTCGATCGGCAGAAGCGGCGGGCGTCCCGGTCGACCTCGGTCAGCGGCTCCTTGCGACGAGGGCGTGGCTCGACCGCCGCGAGCACCAATCCCCGATGTGGCCACACCGCCGTTCGCATCGTGAGCT
>CAXBAZ010000209.1:0-6801 GCA_963973395.1 uncultured Acidimicrobiaceae bacterium | reverse complement strand
CGAGGCGATGTCGTCGGCGTCGAGCCAGGTGACACCGAACTCCGGTGAGATCTCCGCCGCCGTCAACGGTGTCGGTTGGGCGGCGCGCAGCGCGTCGACGTTGCGATCGAACGATGGATCATCGGCCGCTGCGGCGATCGCATCGTCGAGTTTGCCGACGACATCACCGGACAGATAGTGGGCGGACAGCTCCCACTGCCCTGCCGGGGTCCGGTAGGCGATCTCGGCGAGCTGCATCTCAGCGGCGGCGAGGTCGATGTCGAGTTGGGCCGCGACGTAGTCGGGGTCGACGCGATGCCAGCGGGCGAGTGAGTTGGCGGCGGCCTGTTCGATCGTTGCTGCCGATGCCGGCCAGGACTCGTCGCGGTCCTCGAGGACCGGGCGTTGCAGCATTGGCGCGAGGTGGGCGTCGCCGGTGTCGTCGTCGAAGGTCTCGATCGCGGCGACCGACCACCATGACGGATCGGTTCGGAAACCTTCGAGTTTCGGGTAGCGGCGTCGGGAGCTGGTGCGTTCCCCGGTCTCGTCGTCAACGTCGTCGTCGCCGGTCCCGCGCTGCTTGGGTGCTTTGACCTCGACCAGATCGAACGCGTTCAGCGGACGCTGGTAGATGTCCTGGTACGTCTCGTACAGGTCGGCCAGTTCGTTGCGGGCGTCGTCAGTCGGCGCGTCGAGGTACTCGAGGACTCGGTCACGCATCGTCACGAGCAATCGCAGCTGATCTCGGTTCTTGGCCGCGCATGGATGCTCCCGCCCGTCGCGTGAGAAGCCCGTGACCGAGCGCTGGTCGATCACGATCGACCCCGCCGGCAACGCCCGACCTGTCGTGGTGCGCACGGCGACGGGTTCGGCTGCGTCGACCGCCGGCGCTGTACCGGTCGGCGACCAGTCGACCTCGACCCCACGGAGCGCGTCGGTGAGCGCGAGGTGAGCGGGTTGGCCAGCGGTGACGGTGAAGTTCTCTCGTCGGTAGGCGCCACCCGGTTCGACGGTGCCGAGCACATGGTCGGGGCGCTCGGACCAGTAGCGGTTGATGGTCGTGGTCGTGTCGGCGTCGAGTTCGACCCGCTCGACGTCCAGCCACGTCGGTTCGGGCCGCTGCTCCCCGGGCCGCGGACGACGCAGGATCAACAAGTCGGTGACCACATCGGTGCCTGCTTCGCGGTGGGTGCGCGACGGCAACCGCATCGCCGCGACCAGGTCGACGTCCACGGCAAGTCGTTGCCGCCAGTCCGCCTTGTTGGAGTCGAGTGAGAACCGCGACGTGATCACCGCGGCGACGCCGCCGGGGCGAAGCATCGCCACCGACCGGGCGATCGCCAGGTTGTGCAGGTTGTCTCGATGCGGGTTGCCAACACCGGGCTTGTGCGACGAGAACGGGACATTTCCGACCACCACGTCGTAGCCGCCATTTGCCTGAGCGGTGGCGCTGCGGCCGAGATGCCATTCCTCGATCGGGGACTCGACCACGTTCGCGCCGGTCAACGCGCCGGCGACCCTGACCGACACCGGGTCGATGTCGACCGCGTCGAACCGCACCGCGTCGGGTGCCGCCGCGATCCAGTCCCCACGACCGCAGCCGGGTTCGAAGCCGACGCCTCGATCGACGCCTTGGCGTTGCAGCCAGTCCCACACCGCCAACACCACATCGGTGTCGGTGTAGTAGGCGTTCAGGACCGAGCGGGCGGCGATGTCGCCGTAGCCGGGCCAGTGTTCCTCGACCCGACCAATCGCCGTGGCGCCCGGCTTCGTGCCGATCCACTGTGCGAGCGACGTCCACGCCCGCAAAGTGCCGACCTCGTTCGACGTGAGCGCCCGGTCAGGTAGCTCCGCTGCCAGCCGCGCCGCCTTGGTCGCAGCTCGTGCCCGATCGCGGACCGGACGAGTGCTGACCGTCAGTCGATGTCGTCGGGCCGCACCAGCATCGTGGGCAGCAGCGGATACCTCGGCAGGCTGTCCATCTCGATCGCGAACGGGATGATCGCGTCGTGCCGGTACATCGGCCCCAGATCGTCGTCCGCTGCGGTCGCCACCTGCCAGACCATCCACTCCAACGTCCGGCCCGGCCGAACGATCGACATCAGATGCCAATCCGTCGTCGGCTCCCACGTCGCCGCCAGACCAATCACTTCCTCCACCAGATCCTGGAGAAGCTCCGCGTCCTCCGGCCACGCGGTCGTCAGCCGCTCGCGCAGCTCCCTCGACGAGTAGAACATCACCATGTCGGCCAGGATCATCCGGCCCGGCATCGAAGGCGGCGAATAGGGATAGCTGCTCATGGGAAACCTCGCTGCGTGGGGGACCAACTGACGCGCCAGGCGCCGGCAGATCCCGATCGTGCGTCGATTCATCATGACCTCCCCGTCGGGTCGGTGGTGTGCTCATCGCTCACCCCGATCACGGGCCACCGAGACAGGGTGAGCCTGGCCGGAACGACGTCTCACACCCGGTATGGGGACAATGACTCAGCGGTTGGTCACGAGCACCGTTCGATCTCCCTCAACCTACGCTTCGCCCCGCAGATATACAAGCGCGATTGTATTTGTGCGATGGGTAGCGTCGAGAACATGGGTCTCGAGGACGTCGCCGTCGCCACACGCGACATCACCGCCGCACGCGACGCTCTCGATCGAGCGCTCGTCCGGCGCGACGATGCGATCCGTCAAGCATTTGCCGAGGGTTCATCGATCGGTGCCATTGCCGACGCCGCTGACCTGACGCCGTCGCGGATCGGCAGCATCCTCGGACACCCGCATCAGCGCGTCGGCCGCCCCTCTGGGCCCGTATAGGACACCGACTGAGCAACCCCGATCAACAACGCGCAGCGACGGCGGTGGAGACCTGGGCGTTCGGGATCACCAACGGCTTCAAGACGAGGTGGCGCGCAGCGTAAACGGAGCAGCCGACACCAATCAGCGGCGGGCCACTCCCCTGCCCGGACACGTACCGGGTGTGGCACAGCTGTCGGTCGCGACGCGCGTAGGGCACCGCCTCGACCGGCGCGTACGGTGACCAGTCGTCGCGAAACCAGGCGCTGGTGTGACCGTGCACTTGCGCCCACGGGCTCGCCACGGCCAGCCACCCGCACCACAGGTCGGTCGTGTCCGCCCAGATTGGCCCCACGGCGGCACAGCGTTGCGCGATCTCCTCCAACTCGATGTCGTCCGGGTAGCCGTCGTCGACGTTCACCGGATCGGAATCGAATCCGAGCATCTGCCCAGGTCGGTGAACGACCTCGACCGGGAGAGCGTTGATCCGTGCAACCGCCTCGAGCGCGTCGCTGGTCTCTCCAAGGTGCTGGCGCCAGAACGGTGCAGTCACTCCGGCGTGGGTTACCACTGCGGTCGCGCCGGCCTGGGTCGTGACCGCCGCCGCGTGGAAAGCCTCGCCGAACACATACCAGCGCACGAACAGATCCTCCGCTACGGGGTCCGGCGGCTCCTTGCGAGCAGGTTCGAAGCACCAGCCGATCTCACGGCTGTCCCAGTTGCCGAGCAGTTGCACCCAACGCCCCGACTCCAGATGTGGCTCGACCATGTCGACACACGCCAGATCGTCGACGCCGCCGAGCAGATCACCGACCTGCACAACCGTCAACCCGTCAGGCCAGCGGGTCGACGTGACGCCGAGATGCGCGAGACAGCGTTCGAGCTGGTCGGCGTGCCCGCCGACGTCGCCGATGATCGCTACGGTCGACACCTCAGTCACCTCCTCACCCTGACTACGACTCAGAGTAGGTTCAAGCTCACCCAAATACAAGTGTGGTTGGATTTATCGGACCTCCACCCATCCGAATCCACTCATCCGAAGCGGTCTCGAGCAACCGGTCAGGCCCGCGCGATATCGAGCGTCTGGCGCCCGAAGAAATGCCGGATGTCGGTCGGGTCCGAGTGTCGTCGACGCCTGTCAATATGCGCCCGTGAAACCTCGTTCGTCGATGCATCGCCGGGTGGCGCCGTGCAGTCTCGTCGCGTCAGTAGTCGTCGCCCAGAGCAGCGGCGGCGGCAGCGATCTTTGCGGCCACTTCCCCAAGCGAGGACTCAGCGGTGTCCAACCCAGCGTGCGAAGCGAGCATTGGGCTCACGTCACGAAGCGCCTCAAAAGTGGTCCCGTGCGCAACCGGAATCACACGGCTGCTCGCGAGCAGCACTGACAGTTCCTTCTCGGCGATGCCCTCGGTCTCGATACTCTTGAGAAGCGCTGGGGTAACGAGAACAATCCCGACGCGGGAGTTCCGAAGACCCTTGTCGATCTCACGGAGCAACTGCTTGCCGAGAGGCACATCCTTCTCGCTGAACCAGACCGATGCGCCGTTCAACTTCAGGCAGTCGTACAACTCAGAGGCGCTCGCCTCTCGATCGTCCCAAGCATGACAGAGGAACAGATCGCGGCGCTCGGGGAACGTCCGCGACTGCTCCGCAGCCTTGGCAGCGAGGGGCTCAATGGCGCGCCACTCGGAGGGCGTGTACGACACCGACCCGCCAGCCCTGGTCCGCCGAGATCTCCCGCCGCCGGATTCCCCGCTGCGGCCCGACCCGCCCCCACCGCCCAACGACGCGCCTCGGTACGAGGAGACCGGCGGGGAGTACGAGTACGAGGAGCGGTACCTCGAACGTGAGCTGCACGCAGGGCATCGCGCAGCCGCGGCGGACGAGCGATGGCCGTAGACAGGTGCTGTGCATCGCGCCATCTCACAACTGTACAAACGACCACCGACACTACGGAGCCAACATCACCGGATTGCGTCCCGTCTCGTGGTGTAGGTGACCACGTGCGTTCCCCGGATGCTGTTGGTCAGTGTCGGGGTGCTGCGGGTAACGCTAGCTCAGTGGTGCCGTCGGTGAGTTCGGCGACGCTGGCGGCGGCGATGTAGCGGCGTTCGGCGGCGATCATCTCGTCGTTGATCTCGACGAGGAGTGCGCCGACGAGTCGGATTACCGATGCTTTGTCGGGGAAGATCCCGACGACGTCGGTGCGGCGCTTGAGCTCGCGGTTCAACCGCTCGATCGGGTTGTTCGACCAGATCTTGGACCAGTGCGCGGTCGGGAACGCGGTGTACGCGAGGAGATCGGCCTCCATGGCCTGGAGTCGTTCGGCAACGGACGGCGCGTAGGGCGCGAGTTGGTCGACGACCGAGCGCAGCTGTGTGCGGGCGGCGTCGGCGTCGGGTTGGGCGAACACGGTGCGGATCAACGCGGCGATCATCTGTCGGTGTCGATGGTGTGCGGCGGCGAGCAGGTTCCGCATCGCGTGCACGCGGCAGCGTTGCCATCCGGCGCCTTGGAAGCAACGTCCGATGGCCTTGGTGAGCCCGGCGTGGGCGTCGGAGATCACCAACCGGACGCCGGCAAGGCCGCGGTCGACGAGGTCGGTCAGGAACTCGCGCCAGAACGTCTCGTTCTCCGAGTCGCCGACGTCGACACCGAGCACCTCACGATGTCCGTCGGCTCGTAGCCCGGTGGCGATCACGACCGCTTTCGAGGTGACGTGGCGGTGCTCGCGGACGTGCACGTAGGTGGCGTCCAACCAGACGTACACGAACGGTTGGTGATCCAACCGACGGGTGCGGAGCACGGCGACGTCGGCGTCGATCTGGGTGCAGATCCGCGACACGGTCGACTTCGAGATCCCCGAGTCACACCCGAGCGCTTTGACGAGGTTGTCGACTTTGCGGGTGGAGGTGCCGGTGATGTAGGCGGTCATGATCACCGCCCACAACGCCTTGTCGATCCGACGACGCGGCTCGAGCAGCTCGGGGAAGAACGAGCCGGTGCGCAGCTTCGGGATGCCGACCTCGACATCACCGGCCGGCGTCGACAACAACTTCGGGCGGTGCCCGTTGCGTTGCGCTGTCCGTTCCGGGCTGCGCTCGCCCGGGGCGGCACCGATCGCGGCGGTCAGCTGCGCTTCGATCAGCTCCTGCAAGGCCGCAGCGAGGATGTCTCGCAGCGACGTCGACAACGACGCATCAGTGCCGGCCAAACGCGCGGCAAGATCGGATAGGGCAGACTCGTGATCGGTCATCGTGCGGTCTCCTCGGTTGCTTGGTCGCTACCGAGAATCGCACGATGACCACCATCACCCCGAGGACCGGTGCCGCCTCCTACACCACAAGACGGGACTCACTCCATCACCGTCCGCGTGCGGATTGATCAGGTTGATCGGACTCCCCATCGCGCGAATTCGTTCCGATTTCCCTTGGGGGCCGCTGTCCGGAAGTTGTCGACCGGGGGAAGCCGTGTCGTGCGTGGCTTAGCAGCGCTCGCGCCGGGCAGACCAGCACATCGCGGGCGCTCACACCCGCTGGAGAATCAACCAGACCGTGGTCGCCGATCGGCGGAACGGCTGAGGTGGCCCGCCGACCGGCGAGATCGCTACAACAGTTCCATGAGTCCAGCCAGGGTGGGCTCGAAACCGCAAGCGTCGACGTAGAACGCCCGCAGGTCCTCATCGAAGCCGACATGCAGGAACTCACAGTCAGCGGTCCTCGCTCCGTCACGCGCCGCATGTACGACCGCGACGCCAACTCCCCGATGTCGGTAGTCGGCGTCGACCATGACATCTTCGATGAACGCGTGAACCAGGCCGTCCCACAAGACGTTGGCGAAGCCGACGAACCGGTCGCCGTCTCGTGCGACGACCCAGCCGAGACTGTGCCGCTCGGTCTGGTCGACCCAGTCCCACTCGGACTCGTCGAACAGACGCGTCTCGAACGCTGCTGCATGGAGTGCGTGGATCTCATGATTCGTAAACGAACCGCGCCACGCGTAAGTGATGTTGCCGTGAGGCATGAACTCTCCT
>CAXBAZ010000208.1:0-6804 GCA_963973395.1 uncultured Acidimicrobiaceae bacterium | reverse complement strand
CCAACGTGGTGAACCCCTTCGCCGAGCGAGATCGTTTCTCGACCTACCTCGCCGTCGACGACGGGCGCCGCCCGCTCGTCACCGCCTGGCTGGCGAACGAGCGCAGTGCCGCGCCGCAGGGCGCCCAGGCACGGGTGCGGGCGACGCCGCTGCTCGGCTACGTCCGGTCGTCCGAACCGATCGGCACCGCGACGCGCACCGACGACTGATCTCGTTCTGTGTCACCGATTTGGTCGTCGACGACTAAATCGGTGACACAGAACGGGCTCCGGTATTCGCAGCGGCCGCGACCGGTCGGTCAGACTGCATCGATGCCGATCGATCAGCGCCAGACCGTCGTCACGCTCGACATGGAGGGCGTGCTGGTGCCGGAGATCTGGATCGCCGTCGCCGAACGCACGGGCGTGGAGGCGCTGCGACGCACGACCCGCGACGAACCCGACTACGACGTGCTGATGCGGTTCCGGCTCGACGTGCTCGCCGAACACGGGCTGACGATGCCGCTGATCGCCGACGTCATCGCGGGCCTGGAGCCCCTGCCCGGCGCTCGGGCGTTTCTCGACGAGCTCCGTCGGCGAACGCAGGTGATCGTGCTCAGCGACACGTTCGAGCAGTTCGCCGCGCCGCTGATGCCCCACTTGGGGATGCCGACGGTGTTCTGCCACCGCCTCGTCGTCGAGGACGACCGGATCGTCGACTACCGCTTGCGGCAACCGGACCAGAAGCGGTGTGCCGTGGATGCCCTGCACGGCCTCGGCTTCCGCGTGATCGCCGCCGGCGACTCGTACAACGACACCTCGATGCTGGGCGCAGCCGACCGGGGCTTCCTCTTCAAGTCGCCGGTCAACGTCCGGGCGGAGTTCCCGCAGTTCACCGCCGTCGACGAGTTCGACGATCTGCTCCCGCTCATCGTGGCCGAACTCGGGTGACCTACGCTCGCCGGATGGATGCGACCCCACTCGACAAGCAGTACGTCACGGTCAACGGGAAGCAGATGGCGTATCACGTGTCGGGCACCGGCCCGGTCCTGCTGTTCCTGCACGGCAATCCGACCTCGTCGTACCTGTGGCGCAACATCGTCCGCGCCCTCGACGGTTCGTACCGGTGCGTGGCACCCGACCTGGTCGGCATGGGCGACAGCGAACCGACCGGCGACCAAGGGCCCGAGGCGTACCGCTTCGTCGACCATCGCGAGTACCTCGACGGCGTGCTGGATCAGCTCGACCTCGGCGACGAGGTCACGCTCGTGATCCACGACTGGGGTTCCGCGCTCGGGTTCGACTGGGCCAACCGCCATCGTGACCGGGTCGCCGGGATCGTGTACATGGAGGCGATCGTCGTGCCGGTGACGTGGGACCAGTGGCCGGACGCGGCCCGGCCGATCTTCCAGGCGTTCCGCAGTCCTGCGGGTGAGGAGATGGTGCTCGAGAAGAACGTCTTCGTCGAACGGGTGCTGCCCGGGTCGGTGCTCCGTGATCTCACCGACGAGGAGATGGCCGAGTACCGCCGTCCCTTCGCCGAGGGCGGCGAGCGGCGCCGACCGACACTCACCTGGCCGCGCGAGATCCCGATCGACGGCGAACCGGCCGACGTGGTCGAGATCGTGCAGTCGTACGCCGATTGGCTGTCGGGGTCGGAGCTGCCCAAGCTGTTCGTGAACGCCGACCCCGGAGCGATCCTCACCGGCGATCAGCGGGAGTTCTGCCGGTCGTGGCCCAACCAGACCGAGGTGACCGTGCGCGGCAATCACTTCCTCCAGGAGGACAGCCCGGTCGAGATCGCGAGCGCGATCGCCGAGTGGCGCTCGGGCCTCTGACGCACCACCTCGATCGACCAGCTGCGAGACTGCGGTCATGTCGCAGCACGCCGAAGGCACGTTCACGTCGTTCGACGGACTCACGATCCACCACCAGTCGTGGCTACCCGACGGCGACCCCAAGGCGGTGGTCATGCTGGTCCACGGACTCGGCGAGCACTCGGGCCGGTACGGCCACGTCGCGGGACGACTGATCGCGGCCGGCTACGCCGTCCACGCGCTCGACCATCGCGGCCACGGCAAGAGCGACGGCAAGCGGGTCTTCGTCAAGTCGTACGACGAGTTCATGGCCGACCTGATCCAGTTCCGCGGTCACGTCGAGGTGCAGCATCCCGGGCTCCCGCTCGTCGTGCTCGGTCACAGCATGGGCGGCAATCTCGCCGTCGGCCACGTCCTCGACCATCAAGCCGGCATCGCCGGCCTGGCGCTGAGCGGGCCGGCGCTGGCGGTCAGCGACGCGCTCTCCCCCATCCAGATCCGGGTGTTCAAGCTGATCGCCAAGGTCGCACCCGGCGTACGTCCCGAGGGTCTCGACGCGAGCGCGATCAGCCGCGATCAGGCGGTGGTCGACGCCTACCGCGCCGACCCGCTCGTGTACACCGGCAAGATGTCGGCGGGCATCGGTGCGGCGCTCATCGACGCGATGGAGCGCTTCCCCGACCGCTACCCGTCGCTGCGACTCCCGCTGCTGATCATGCACGGCACCGACGACCGGCTCGCCGACATCGGCGGGTCGAAGGCGCTCGAGGCCGGTGCGGTCAACGCCGACGTCACCGCGCACTACTACGACGGCCTCTATCACGAGATCTTCAACGAGCCCGAGCAGGCACAGGTGCTCGACGACCTCGTCACCTGGCTCGACGGCGTCGTGTCGTGAGCGATCTCCGAGCGTTCCCCGACGATTGGCAGCGCGGGCTCGCCGTGGTGGCCCACCCCGACGACATGGAGTACGGCGCCGCGAGCGCCGTCGCCACGTGGACGGCGGCGGGCAAGCAGATCGCCTACGTGCTGGCCACCCGCGGCGAGGCGGGCATCGCGACCATGCCACCCGACGAGGTCGCCGCACTCCGTGAGGTCGAACAGCGCAACAGCTGCGCCGCCGTCGGCGTCGACACCCTCGAATACCTCGATCATCCCGACGGCCTGGTCGTCGAGGGCATCGAGCTCCGGCGCGACCTCGCAGCCGCGATCCGGCGCCACCGACCCGACGTCATCATCTCGATCAACCACCACGACTCGTGGGGTGGGCCGTCATGGAACCACGCCGACCATCGGGCGGTCGGCCGCGCCGTGCTGGACGCGATGCGCGACGCCGGCAACCGCTGGCTGTTCCCCGACGCGGGCGAACCGTGGGACGGTGTGCGGTTCGCCGCATTCAATGCGTCGCCGAACAACACCCACGCCGTCGATGTGGGCGACCACATCGACGACGGCATCGCATCGCTCCGGTGCCACGAGCTGTACCTGGCCGCGCTGGGCGACCACGACGACCCCGACCCGTTCCTCCGCAATCCGGCCCGCAGCATCGGCGAACAGTTCGGTTGCGAGTACGCCACGGCGTTCGAGATCGTCGGCGGCGGCTGAGTGCCGGGCGCCTCCCAGGTGTCCGCAGAGGCACGGCGCGACACCAACCTCGGCCTGCTCGGCATCGGCGTCGCCGTGATGGCCTGGGGTGCATCGGGCGCCGTCATCAAGGCGATCGACATGGACAGCCTGGCAGTCGGGTTCTGGCGATTCCTGTTCTACGTCGTCGTGCTCGTCGGCTGGATGTGGTGCCGGGGGACCCCGCTCGATCTGCACACCCTCACGGCCTCCGCCGCGGGCGGCATCAGCCTGGGGCTCGACGTCGTGTTCTTCTTCTCCGCCGTCAAGCTGACCAACGTCGTCAACGCCACCACGATCGGCGCGATGCAACCGGTGATCGTGGCGATCGTCGCCGCCAGGTTCTTCGGCGAACGGATACGCGCCCGTGACGTCGTCGCGGCACTGATCGCGATCGTGGCGGTCGTCGTCATCGTGATCGAGTCGAGCGGTACACCGGAGTGGAGCGTGCGGGGCGATCTCCTCGCGGTCGGCGCCGTGTTCGCCTGGAGTGGCTACTTCATCTTCTCGAAGCGCTCGAAGGGGGTGCTGACGTCGCAGCAGTACACGGCCGGCACCGGCGTCTGGACGGCGCTGATCTGCCTCGTGGCGGGGTTCGCGTTCGGGCAGGACATGTCGCCACCGACCGGTGACGACTGGGTGCTGCTGCTCGGCCTCACGCTCGGGGCGGGGATCCTCGGTCACTCGATCATGAACTGGTCGCTCGTGCGCATCCCGCTGTGGATCGGCTCGGTGCTCACCCTGCTGATCCCCGTGGTCGGCGCCGTCGTCGCATGGGTGTTCCTCGACGAGGCGCTGTCGGCCGTCCAGATCGTCGCGATCCTGATCGTCGTCGGCGCCCTCGCCTCGATCGTGTCGAGCCAGGGCTCGCCCGAACCGGTTCGGGCACCGCAGGCGCCGACTCGCCCGTCACCGACGCCCTGACGCGACCGACCGTTCGAACCGGCATCGGATGGGTACACATGGGGCGTGGATGATTCGCACGCCCCGACACCCGACGATCCGCGGCAGCGGCCCGGTGATCGCCCGCGCGCAGGGCTGACCCGACGACGGTTCGTGATCGGCGGAGCGACCGCTGCTGCCGCGGCCGCCACAGCCGGAACCGCCTGGGCCCTCGACGCGATCGACGGTGGCGCCACGGTCTCGGAGCAGGCCGTGCGGGTGCAGCCACCGGGGTTGCCGGGCTTCGTGCCGGACACGCTGTACGTGGCCCTCTACGGGCATCCGGGTTCGTCCACGCTCGGGGTGCTCGGCGAACAGGCCGTCGACGCCGCCGTACGACGCGCCCAACGGGTCGCCGAGCCGTATGCCGAGTACGGCCGGCCGGTCGTGCCGACGTTCGAGATCATCACGACCGTCGCCTCCTCGTCCGCGGGTGCCGACGGCGACTACTCCAACGAGTTCCCGGCATCGAAGTTCCAACCCTGGATCGACGCTGCCGCGTCGGCCCGGATGCACGTCCTCCTCGACCTGCAACCCGGCCGATCCACGTTTCCCTCCCAAGCGACCGAGATCGAGGGTCTGCTGGCCCGACGGCACGTCAGCTTGGCGCTCGACCCGGAGTGGCGGGTCGGACCGGACCAGCAGCCGGGGGGCGGCCGGATCGGCACCGTCGACGGCAGTGAGGTCAACGAGACCGTCGACGTCCTCGACGGGATCGTCCGTCGCCACGGACTCCCGCCGAAGATGCTGCTCGTCCACCAGTTCACGCCGTCGATGGTCACCAACCGGTCGATCATCCGTGGCACCGACCACGTGCAGATCGTGTTCCAGATGGACGGCTTCGGCTCACTCACACTCAAACGTGGTTCGTGGGACCGGATGGTCGCCGACCTGCCCCCGGGCGCACTCACCGGCTGGAAGAACTTCTACGACGAGGACCGGCCGACCCCCACGCCGTCGCAGACGCTCGACAATGCCCCGACGCCCGTGTACGTCAGCTACCAGTGAGCCCGAGCGTGTGGCCCGAGCTCATTCGGCCCGCGCCCCGGACGACCGGTACGATCGATGCGTGACCGACTCGAAGATCATCTACACGCACACCGACGAAGCACCGGCGCTGGCCACCTATTCACTGCTGCCGATCGTCGCGGCCTTCGCCGGGGCCGCCGGGGTGGCGCTCGAGAAGCGGGACATCTCGCTGGCGGGGCGGATCATCTCGCAGTTCCCCGACTTCCTCGAACCCGATCAGCGGCAGGCGGACGACCTCGCCGAGCTGGGTGAACTCGCCACGACGCCCGAAGCGAACATCATCAAGCTCCCGAACATCTCGGCGTCGCTGCCACAGCTGGAAGCCGCGATCTCCGAGCTGCAGGCCCAAGGGTACGCGCTCCCCGACTACCCCGACGATCCCGGCACCGACGCCGAACGCGACATCAAGGCGCGCTACGACAAGGTCAAGGGTTCGGCCGTCAACCCGGTACTGCGTGAGGGAAACTCCGACCGGCGTGCGCCCAAGGCCGTCAAGGAGTACGCCCGCAAGAACCCGCATTCGATGGGTGACTGGTCGGGCGACTCCAAGACGCACGTGGCGACCATGGGCCACGACGACTTCAAGTCGAACGAACAGTCGGTCACGATGGACGCCGCCGACGACCTGCGCATCGAACACGTCGACGCCGACGGCAACGTGACGGTGCTCGCCTCCTCCGTGCTCGTGCAGGCCGGCGAAGTGGTCGACGGCACGTTCATGTCGGTCTCGGCGCTCAAGCGGTTCCTGCACGAGCAGATCGACGACGCCAAGGCCCAGGGAGTGCTGTTCTCGCTCCACATGAAGGCGACGATGATGAAGGTCTCCGACCCCATCATCTTCGGGCATGCGGTCGAGGCGTTCTTCGCTCCGGTCTTCGAGCAGTACGGCGACGTGCTCGAGGCCGCAGGTGCCGAGCCGAACAACGGCTGGGCGGGCGTGCTCGCGGCGATCCACACCCTGCCCGCCGATCAACAGGCCGAGATCGACGCCGCGATCGCCGCCACGTTGGACGACCGGCCCGACGTGGCGATGGTCGACTCCGACCGCGGCATCACCAACCTGCACGTACCGAGCGACGTGATCGTCGACGCATCGATGCCGGCGATGATCCGTACCTCCGGCCAGATGTGGAACAAGGACGGCGAGCCGCAGGACTGCAAGGCCGTCATCCCCGACTCCAGCTACGCGGGCGTCTACCAGGCCGTCATCGACGACTGCCGGGCGAACGGTGCCTACGACCCGGCCACGATGGGCACGGTGCCCAACGTCGGACTGATGGCACAGAAGGCCGAGGAGTACGGCAGCCACGACAAGACGTTCGAGATCCCGTCGGCCGGCACGGTTCGTGTCGTCGACCGGGCCGGCGAACCCGTGATGACCTTCTCCGACGTCGAAGGTCATCACGGGCGCGGGC
>CAXBAZ010000207.1:0-6829 GCA_963973395.1 uncultured Acidimicrobiaceae bacterium | reverse complement strand
GCGAACGCCGAGACACTCCGCTCCCTCCTGCGCAGGGAACGACGCCGTTCCTGAGTCCAGCAACATGCATGTAGCCGGTGTTGTACCGCCCGGTTGGAACCAGATCCCAGCACTTCGCATCGATGCCCATGCAACGCCCATGGCTTGACCACTCGACACGCCTGCAGCACGTGCCATGCCCGCCCACGGCGTCTGCAGCTGGCCACCGACTGTTCGGCGGAGCACTCGGCGGGACTGCCCACGACGGCCGGATCAAGGACGCGCGATACTGAGCGACCGCAGCCAAGCGCGAAGTGCCGATCCCGAGCGGGGTCGATCATGGATCGGCTGAACATTATGGGCGCGGCCGGCGTCGGCCGAGTCGAGTCAAGCAGCGCGAGCTGAGGCAAACCAGATCAGGTGTCCCCTCGCCGCGCGGCAGACCCCTATTCGGTCTTGGCTGCGTTGCTGTATCGCTGGTGTGCCGCCTCACGTGAGATGCCGACCTCGCGCAGACGGCAGTCCCTATCGAGCGTTGTCGATGAGATCGTGTAGCGCGTTCGCGGGTTTGGATGCTCTCATTGGGTGTGAGGATCAGTGATGTGCCTGATCGGGTCGAGTTCGACGATTTCGTGCGGAATGCGATGCCGCGTCTCGAGCGGGCGTTGTTGGGTGCGGTCGGCGTTGGGCGGCTGGACGACGCCGTCGCGGAAGCGGTGGCGTGGGCGTTCGAACACCAGCTGGAGTTGGCGGGTATGACCAATCCGGTCGGGTATCTCTATCGAGTCGGGGTCTCGAAGGTCCGCCGTCGTCGGCGCGTGCGCCTGTTCGAGGCGGCGCCGATCCACATCCCCGAGATTGAGCCCGGTCTGATTGGCGCTCTGCAGGACTTACCTGAGACCCAACGCACAGCCGTCTGGTTGGCGCATGGCTGCCACTGGACACACAGCGAGATCGGGGACGCATTGCAGATGGCGCCGTCGACGGTCGCTACGCACGTGAGTCGAGGCATGAAGCGACTGCGAGAACAACTGGGAGTAATCGATGCTCACGCTTGAAGAACAGATCGAACGAATCGCCGATGCTGCCGTGGAGACAGCACGGTCGCCGGAGCCAGGAAGCGTCATCGCGACCGCGCACTCCGGACGAGACGTGCGCCGCTTCGTCGGCATTGCTGCCGGCCTGTTGATCGCGGCTGCGTTGGGTGGGCTCGTCTGGCTGTTGTCGAATCGGACCGGACCGACCACTCCAGCTGACCAGCCCGGCACCCCGGCGCAGCAAAAGCCCAGCACCTTGCTTCCGCCGAACGAGCCAACCGTCACGGCTGATCCCAATCAGATTTGGCTGGCGCCGACATGGCTCCCCGCTGGGGTCTCCTTCGAGCACGCGATGTTCGAGGATGGGTTCGCGGAGATGCAGCGATACGGGGACGACGGCCGCGATGCGATCGTCATCTGGTCGGGTGCATCGACCGCCTCGCCGATCCAAACTGACGAGGTCGTGAGCCTCAACGGTGTCGACTGGTCCGTCCAGCAGATAGCCAGCGACGATGGCTCGACCTCTATCCACATGGGGACCGCCGACTTCGCCGACGCCGATGAGTCGGCGCTTGGCCCCGTCGAAATTCTCAGCGATCTCGATCGTGAGGTGCTCTTCGATGTGATCGCGAGCCTTCGGCCGACTGCGGCGACCGAGCTGCCTCTACCGCCCCTGCCGATGACGATCGACCCCGACACCGGCGTGATTGTCGCCAATGCCACCGTCGGCACGGGCACGAAACAATTGCTCGTCGCCACCGACGGTGTGAACTTCGCTATGAGTGTCGACGGAGGTGGCGGCGGGCCGTGTCGCCTCGATCCAGGCGAGTTCATAGTGGGGTGCGGAGCGATGGGCCCGACCCCGAACCTCCTGGCCGACGGCTCCGAGGCCGAATCCTTGGTGTGGGGCGTCGTCCACCCCGACGTCGCGACGGTCGCGATCGAGCTGAGCGACGGGCGCACCATCACAGCGCAACCCCAGGACGCCCACGGCTTCAGCGAGAACTTCTTTCTGGTCGCTGTCCCCACACGAACCGGAGGAGGAACTGAACTGATCGAGAACCTCACCGCCCTGGATGGCAGCGACAGCGAACTCGCCCGGAACCACGGCCTCTTCCCAGAGCCAACCGGCAACGCCACGACCACCGACATCGCCGAACCCACCCGATAATCACTCGGCTCGTCGTTCACCGCAAGCCGAGCAGAACCGGCATTCTGATCACGGCCGACCGTCCCATATCGCGCGGCCGGTCACCCGTGTAACCGCGTCCCTCAAGTGCCGGTGGATGGCACGCATATCACGCGTCTTCTTCTGTACTTCAACCGCTCAGATGCTCACTCCGATCGACCCGCGGTCGCGGATGAGCAGTATTCGCTGCCACGGAACGTGAAGTTGCTCGTTGGCCATCGGGGCCCGCTCAAACTTGGTTGACGGAGGATGGGACTGGCGGTCCTTTCGCCTGATCGGGCTGGAGAGAGTGAACGCGACTTAGATCCGCCAAATGTCGTTGGTCGCGACCCGTCTGTCTGGGCTCAGAACCAGCACACGCTCTCGGGCCGTAGGACCAAGCCGTAGATCTGCTGGAGCAGCGACTGAGGGCAGATCTGCTCGCCGTTCACTCTGATCTCGAGGTGGAGGTGGGGTGCGCCGGATCGGCCGGTGTCGCCGGACCAGAAGATGAGTTGTCCGGCTGCTACTGGATCGCCGACAGTGAGACCGTTGGCTCGGCTGCCGTGGCAGTAGATGTAGCGGACCCCGTCGTCGCCGTCGATCGACATCCCGATGCCGCAGGTTGATTCGCACGGCGACACTTGCCAGCAGTTGTGTGCGAAGTTGGTGGTGCGGGCGACGGTCCCACCTCGGACCGCGTAGATGGGTGTGCCTTCCGGGATCATGAGGTCGATGGCCGGGTAGTCGTGATGAGGTTGGTCGAGCATCGACGGGTCGGCGTCGATGAGCGCTTTGTCGATCGGTAGGGCGTAGCCGTCGGTGGTGACGGGCGCGAAGCATGCGTCGGGTGTGGTCGCCGCTCGTTTGGTCTCGTAGACCGCGAGCCAGTGGGTCTGATACTCGCGGACGGTGAGCCGGTTGCCGGCGCCTGGCATCGGGACGATGTCGAGTTGTGTCGGGTCGGTTGCTGCTCGGGGCCAGTACCAGACGATGGGGACGAACGCCACGTCGCCGAAGCCGGCGAGCACTGCCTGGACGTCGCTGGCGGCACGGGCGTCTTGGACTTCGGGCGGCGCGAGGTAGGCGGACTCGTAGCCGCCGCTGCCGTCCCAAGTGCTGTCGATGTACTGGTACGCACCCGACGCCCCGCCTCGGTTCGGCGGCGCGGTGTAGACGCCGCCCGACTCGACGGTTCGGATGGTGTCGAGGATGAGGGCGAGCTCGCCGCAGCCGGCGGCGGGGCTGCTGCCATTGCCGCTGATCACGACGGGGATGCCGATGAGTGCTCCGGCGAGGAGCGCAACGGACGCGATTGAGGCAGGGACGATCACGTCCTCCAATGCCCGTGGTGTCGTGGTGGTGTGACGAGATTCTCGTGACGCGGGTCGGTGTGTGCGGGCATTGGAGGGGTGACGGCCCGAGCGTTTCGGCCGACGTCCCGAAGGAGGTTCCAGATGAAGGTGGCGCAGGGCTCTGATGGCCGTCGCTTCCCCCGGCGAGTGGTCGCCGCCGTCGCGCCCGCGGCGGTGGCCCTCGTCGTGGCTCCGAGCACGGTTTGGGCGCAGACGGTGGACGGCAGTCCCGATCCGTCGGGGATGCCGGGCGCGGAGCTTGTCCGTCAACTCGTGAACTGGCTGATGTGGGTGTCGCTGATGGCGTCGCTCGGCGCCGTGCTGTACGGCGCGGCCCTGTGGCGTGGTGGCGCACGGATGGGCAACAGCCCTCGAGCCGAGGACGGCCGGAACTACGTGGCGGGTGGTGCGGTGGGTGCGCTGATCGCAGGCCTGGCGGTGGTGTTGATCAACACCTTGTTCGAGGTCGGCCGGGCAAGCGGGTGATGCAATGCGTGTCTACCTCGTACTCGTTGTTGCCCTCGCGGCGGGTTGTGGCGGGGCGTCCGAGCGTGACTCCTCCGGTCCGCCGGAATCGGCCGCGGCCGCGCTCGCCGAGACCTCGCCGTCCGTCGGTGCCGCGGATCGACCGGACCCCGTCGCTGCGGCGGTGACGTATGTCGCGTCGACTGACGGGTTGATGGCGCACTCCTCGATCGGACGTCGTGAGATCCTCCGCAATCTCGTCACGGCTGAGGCGCTCGCCGAGCAGGTGGCGGGGATCGAGTCCGCTGCGGCTGGCTTGGCCGAGGAGATGGGCGTGCCGGTCGAGCGGTTGACCTGGGTCGAGGCGCCGCTCACTGCAGCGTTGGTTCGCACTGATGGCCGGTCCGCCGCGGTCGATGTCTGGGCGGTGTCGGTGCTCGGGTCGCCTGACGGCGGGCCGCCGCAGGAGGCGTGGCGCACCGTGCATGTCGACCTGGTGTTGGCCGACGGCGAGTGGCTCGTGTCCGCGGCCGGCGCAGATGCCGGCCCGACACCGCGCTCGAATGACCTCGCGTTGCCGGCGTCGTGGGACGAGTTCGCCGAGGTTGCAGGGTGGCCGGCGGTCGCGACAGGGGTGGGTCTGTGATGGACAGGCCCGTTGTGGTGGGGGCGCCGTGGGATCCGATCGTCGACGCGGTACTCGCCCCGTTCACGGCTGCGGCGGGGTGGGCCTGGGACACCGTGGTGGGTGGGATCACCGATTGGCTGTCGAAGGGCTTCGTGATGCTCGCCACGTTCGTGTGGGAAGTGATGGATCGCACGTCGAGCCCGCACCTGCAGTCGGACTGGTTCGCTCAGCAAGCTGGGGCGCCGTACCGGACGGCGATCTCGGTCGCTGCCGGGTTGTTGGCGATCTTCGTGTTCTGCGCCCTCATCCAGGGCATCCTGGCCGGCCGCCCCATGGAGCTCGTCCAGCGCATGCTGTTCGGCACCCCCACTGCGGTCGCTGGGATCTTGTTCACGGCGGCGTTCACCCAGATCGGCGTCGACCTTGTGGACTCGATGTCAGATGGCATCTGGGCGGCGACTCGACCGAACGCCGTGGACGCGATGGACAACCTCATCGTCACCGCCGTGGCGATGCCAGCGCAGTCCTTTCTGACACCGCTGATGTTGCTGATCGGCATGCTCGCCTTGTTGATGCTGTGGACGGTGCTCATCGTGCGCGAGGCGCTGATCTATCTCGTGGTGGCGCTCGCTCCGATGGCGTGGGCGACGAGCGTGTGGCCGGCGATCGCATCGGTTCGACGTCGCACTCTCGAGCTCCTCGCAGCTCTGGTGTTCAGCAAGCTGGCGATCGCGATGGCACTCGCCGTCGGCCTGGGGGCGCTCGGCGGGCTTGGCGGCACGGGGGAACCGGGCGATTCGGCGGCCGCCAACGGTCTCGCTGAGTTCTCGACGCTGATGGTCGGCATCGTCACGTTCGGCATGGCGGCGTTCATGCCGTTCGTCGTGCTCAAGCTCGTGCCAATCGTCGAAGGCGCCGTGGTTGCCCAGGAGATCCGCGGCGGGCCGACCCGGGCAGCACAGGCAGGGTTGCAGTATTCGTACTACTTTTCCGGGGTGAACGGTCGGCTTGCCGGCACCGGACCTGGTGTTGGAGGCGCCGGCCTGACCTCGAAGGCCGAGTCGGCCATTCCGCCGTCCGGTGGGCCGCGGGGCTCTGATCCTGCGACTCGAACTGTCGGGGACCGACAGCGATGAGCGAAGTCCCGCGTACATACCGGCTGTCGCCGCTCGTTCGGGCCGGACTCTTCGGTTCGATGCCGGCGTCGCAAGTGGTCGTCTTGGGGGTGGGGGCGGCGTTGTCGTTCGTGGGGATCATGTTGCGTCTGCTCCCATGGGCGCTACTTCCCGTGCTCGTCGCCGCAGTGATCGCCTTCAAGCGGGTCGGCGTTTGGCCACTGCACGAGCTGATTCCCATGAAGCTGCGCTGGTGGACCAGTCGCGATCAGCACAATTGGTTCCGTCCGGTGCCGCTGCTGACGCCAGGCGAGAAGGCGAGCGACGAGTTGCCGCCGGCGATGGCGGGCCTGCGTCTCCTCGACGTCGACGCGCACTGGCTTTCGACTCCTGGTCGGTTGGCGGGCGTGGGCGTGGTCTGGGACACCGAGTCAGGCGTGTTGACGGGTGCACTCCGGGCCACCGGTGACGGGCAGTTCTCGCTGCTGCCGGCGGAGGCCCAGGATGCCCGTGTTACGTTGTGGGGTGACGCCTTGGCGGCGTTCTGTCGGGAGCGGCCAACCGTGTGTCGGGTCGCATGGCACGAATGGTCGACGGTCACCCGATTGACGGCACCAGGCGACGGCGAGCATTCGCAGGTCCCGGCTCTCGCTCGGGCGGCGGAGGACTACGCCGAGCTGGTGACGCACGCCGCACCCAAGGCGGTCACACACGACATCCTGGTCACGGTCTCCGCCGACCTCGCCGCCGTCCCCGCGCGCAAGGCGCGCCCCACCGACGCGTTGTCGGCGGGGCTCCAGCTGCTCGTCGAGGAGCTGCGCCTCTTCAGCGTGCGCCTCGAAGCCGCCGGGCTTGCGGTCGACGCGCCGCTCACGCCGGCGCAGCTGGCACAGGCGGCGCGCACCCGCTCGACGCCGTTCGCCGAGGAACAGCACCGGGCGCTCGCCGGGTCACTCGCCGCGGGGCTCGGTGTCTCGGTCTCCGACACGGCTCCTCTGGCCATCGAGGAGGCATGGGATCATGTCCGAGTTGACGGTGCCGTCCACCGCGTCGATCCGGTCCAGCATGTCTTCCACGACGGC